>NZ_CP146069.1:2273529-2431350 GCF_037023735.1 Roseovarius sp. S88
CCGAGACAAGGCCGTGCTCAACATCGAAAACGTGACATGGCCCAGGTCGGGCACACCCAATGGTCGTGTTTCGGTCATCTCCGCCTCCACGTTCACAGCCTAACGGCGGGTGGCGATGCACGCAAAGTGGAATTTTAGAGTTGCGGCGGACATGTTTGAGGCCACTGGGTCGCTTCGTGATATCCCATCGCCATGTTCAGCAAACCCCCATCGTTCCCGTGTGCCCCAATGAGTTGCAGTCCCATTGGCAGACCCGCCTCCCCAAAACCGGCTGGCACGGCCACGGCGGGAAGGCCTGCCAGGCTCGTTGGGATCATCACCTCCATCCAGCGATGGTAGGTGTCCATCTGGCGACCAGCGATCTCACGCGGCCAGGTATTTTCCATCGGGAACGGCCAGATTTGAGCCGTGGGCAGGGCCAGCGCGTCGTAGTCCTTCAAAAGCTGCGCGGCAGTGCGATACCAATCAGACCGGATTTCACTGGCGCGGTGCACGTCGAGCCCCGAAAGCTTACGCCCGGCCTCGATTTCCCAGACTGCCTCAGGTTTGAGTTGATTGTGAGTCGCTGGATTGTCCAGAACCTCCCCAAGTGACGCCGCCATGGACCAGCTGCGCAAAGTCGTCCAGCTGTCCCACAAAAGGTCGCGCTCGAAAGGGGCTGGGAGCGCCTCAACCTGCGCACCTTCTTTGCCGAAGGTTTCAAGCGCTGTTTCGCAAAGCGCCAGTATGCCCTCTTCAAAGGCCCACGCCCCAGACCAGTCGCCGAGCCAGGCGATGCGCTTGCCTTTGAGATCGGATGTTGGTGTCCCGACCGGCGCGAATCCCTGCGCATAGGGCGCATGATCGCCTTTGCCAGACATCACATCCAAAAGCAGCGCAAGGTCCTGCGGCGTGCGCGCCATAGGCCCGTTGGTGGAGATGCGGTGCAGGAACATGTCCCCCGCCCCGTCATCCGGCACCCGCCCCCAGCTGGGGCGCATGCCGTAGACATTGTTCCACCCCGCCGGGTTGCGCAAGCTGCCCATCATGTCAGAGCCATCGGCAATCGACAGCATGCCAGTGGCCAAAGCCACCGCCGCGCCACCCGACGAGCCGCCACAACTACGCGACGTGTCATAGGGGTTGGCGGTGGTGCCATGCACCGGGTTGTACGTGTGGCTGCCAAGGCCAAACTCGGGCGTGTTGGTCTTGCCAATGATGATCGCGCCCGCCTCGTGCAAAAGAGCGACATACGGGCTGTCCTTGTCTGGCATATGGCCAGCAAAGGCAGGCGAGCCCTGAGATGTGGGAAATCCCTTGGCGTCCACGAGGTCTTTGATCGCAACCGGCAGACCATGCAAAGGCCCACTGGGTGCCGCGCCATCTGCCTCGCGCGCCTCAGACAATAGCTCCTCCGGATCACCCATCGAGACGATGGCATTCACCGTGCCGTTGACCTCGTCAATCCGCGCCAGGGTGGCCTGCATCAACGCCTCTGCACTCAGGGTCCCGTGGCGGATGCGCACGGCTTGCTCCACTGCGGAGAGCTTCAACGGATCAGACATGGTCACATCCCTTCAACAGAACCCGAACGGCAGCCCTTACGCCTCATCGCCCTGCGCTTCGGCGCGGCTCTTGCCGCTGACATTCATGGCAAGCGTTGCGGCCATAAAAGGATCAAGATCCCCATCCAGAACGCCTTTGGTGTCACTCGTCTCGTGGCTTGTCCGCAGGTCTTTGACCATCTGATAGGGCTGCAAGACATAAGACCGGATCTGATTGCCCCATCCCGCGTCACCCTTGGCTTCGTGCGCTTCGTTGATGGCCTGATTGCGCTTGTCGAGCTCCAGTTGATAAAGCCGCGATTTCAGAGCCTTCATGGCGATATCGCGGTTCTGGTGCTGGGATTTCTCCGAAGAGGTCACGACGATCCCAGTAGGGTGGTGCGTGATCCGCACGGCAGAATCCGTCTTGTTGACGTGCTGTCCACCCGCGCCTGAGCTTCGGTAGGTATCAAGCCGGATATCAGCGGGATTCACCTCGATCTCGATATTGTCGTCCACGACAGGATAGACCCAGACCGAACAGAAGGATGTGTGCCGCTTGGCGGCGGAATCGAACGGCGAAATGCGCACCAGCCGGTGCACGCCAGACTCGGACTTCAACCAGCCATAGGCGTTGTGCCCCGAAATCTTGTACGCGGCGGATTTGATCCCGGCCTCATCACCCGCCTGCTCGGATTGAAGCTCAACGGTGTACCCCTTGGCCTCAGCCCACCGCACATACATCCGCGCCAGCATCGAGGCCCAGTCACAACTTTCCGTGCCGCCTGCCCCAGCATTAATTTCAAGGAACGTGTCGTTGGCGTCCGCCTCGCCGTTCAAAAGCGCCTCAAGCTCTTTCGCAGCGGCTTTTTTGGCCAGTGCCTTGAGCGCATTTTCAGCCTCGGCCACGACCTCATCGTCCTCTTCCATCTCGCCCAGCTCGATGAGGCCGGTGTTGTCCTCCAGATCGGCCTTGATGGAGTCATGCGTGTCCATCGCATCGACCAGCGCCTGACGCTCGCGCATCAAGCCTTGCGCCTTGGCCGGATCATCCCAAAGATTGGGGTCTTCGACCCGCGCATTGAACTCCTCCAACCGATGCTGGGCGGTCTCCCACCCCATCCGCTGGCGCAACAGCTCCAGCGAATTCTCGATCTCAGAGACAAGCGTTTGAATTTCAGCGCGCATATGGGTGATGTCCTTGGTCTGCTCAGAGCAAGGTGATAGCAAGCACGGCGCGGCGCGACAAGACGAAGGCGTTGTACGGGCTATTGGGTGCCGCCCACCCTACAGGAACGACACAGGATGGGTGCAAACTCAGGTTTTCGAGATTAATAAAGCCCGCCGGAACTCAGATTACCGAAGCTGGATTTCTCCCCCACCTGCCCTGTGTTTCCGGTTGAGGTGGTGACTTCGCGGACCTGTTCGGTTTCGCCAGCGGCAAAAAGGTCAAAGTCGCTGCCCATGCCAAATCCACCGTCAAAGAGCAGACCGAAAATCGCCTCTTCTCCGGCACGGAAACACTCGGGCACAACATAGTCGCCATAGGTGCCTTCGGGCAGACGCGCGCCTGTGAACCGGTCGATGTTGATGAATTCACACTCCTCAGGAACACGGAAACTTGCGCCACCATACTTCTCAATGGCCTTGGACATGAACGCCTGAAAAACCGGACCACACATGGTTGAGCCAAATGCGTTGGGGCCAAGTCCGCGCGGCTGGTCATAGCCGATGTAACAGCCTGCCGCGATGTTGGATGAAAAGCCCACAAACCAGACATCCCGCGCATCGTTGGTCGTTCCGGTTTTGCCTGCTATCGGAATGGGCAGGTTGATGGCACCTGACGCCGTGCCACGATCCACCACGCCTTGCATCATCGAGGTGATCTGATAGGCGGTGACGGCATCCATCACACGGCGGCGATCCGAGGTGATCTTGGGCGATAGGTTGCGCGCGATGCCGGGATCGTCGCATTCCTCGCAATTGCGCGGATCGTGGCGATAGACGGTTTTGCCATACCTATCCTGCACCCGGTCCACCAGCGTCGGGCGCACCTGTTCACCTCCATTGGCAAACATCGCATAAGCCGAAACCATTTTGTAAAGCGTGGTTTCTTCCGACCCCAGAGAATTGGCCAGAAACGCGCCCATGCGGTCATAGACACCAAAGCGTTCAGCATAATAGGCCACCGTGTCCATACCGACCTCTTGAGCAAGGCGGATGGTCATCAGGTTGCGTGATTGCTCAATCCCCGTGCGCAGCGGCGTGGGGCCATAAAAGCGATTTGACGAGTTCTTAGGCCGCCACAGGCCCTGCGGCGTATCGATTTCAATCGGCGCGTCCACCACGATGGTGGCTGGCGAATAGCCGCTGTCGAGCGCTGCGGCATAGACGAAAGGCTTGAAGCTCGACCCCGGCTGACGCTGGGCCTGTGTGGCGCGGTTGAAAACCGAGTGCTGGTAAGAAAACCCACCCTGCATCGCCAGAACGCGGCCGGTGTTGACGTCCATCGCCACAAAGCCGCCTTGCACCTCGGGTACCTGACGCAGTGACCAGCGCGCAAAGCTGCCATCCTCATTTAGAAGGCGGCGCACATAAACCACTTCGCCCTTTTCAAAGGTTTGTTGGAAGTTGCCAGGAAGCCAGCCAATATCCTTACGCGGCACAATCTGCGGCTCGGCCTCGGATTCGCGAATGCGATCCAGTCCAATGCGCATCTGCTGATCCCCGATCTCAAGGATAACGGCGGGGAACCATTGACCATTGAGCACGATGTCGCGCGCAACGTCCGCTTCTTCCAAAGCCGCACGCCATGCCTCTTCCGAGGCGAGCGCCTCTTGCGGCAGGATGATCTCTGTGCCCCGCCATTTGCCAAGACCGCGGTCGTAAATCTCAAGCTGGCGACGCAGCGCCTCTGCGGCCTCTTCCTGCAATTCGGGGTCGATCGTTGCCCGGACAGTCAGGCCACCGGTGAAAAACTCGCCCTCACCAAAATCACGGCTCAGCTGACGGCGAATTTCATCGGTGAAGTAATCACGCGGCGGAAGCTGGGCAGAAAACGGTTCAAAATCCCCGTTCTGCACCGACAAGAGCGGCGCTTCGACTTCGCTCTCGTAGGTCGCCTTGTCGATATAGCCGTTCTCGTACATCTCTTCGAGCACGAAGTCGCGGCGCTCTTTCAGCCGGTCTTTCTGACGCACAGGGTGAAAATCAGACGGCGCTTTGGGCATGGATGCCAGAAAGGCCGCCTCGTGCGGGGCCAGTTCGCTGAGCGATTTGTTGAAGTAAGTCTGAGCAGCAGCCGCCACTCCGTAGGAGTTTTGCCCTAGGAAAATCTCATTGAGGTACAGCTCAAGAATATCATCTTTCTCTAGCGTGCCCTCGATCCGCGTCGCCAGGATGATCTCTTTGATCTTGCGTTCAATGCGCCGGTCCCCAGACAGCAGGAAATTCTTCATCACCTGTTGTGTGATCGTCGAAGCACCACGCACAGTAGCGCCACGGGTTTGCACCGCCTCATACATGGCCGCCGCAATTCCGCGCGCATCATAACCTTTGTGGTTGTAAAAATTCTTATCCTCGGCGGAGATGAACGCCTGTTTCACCAGATCGGGAATATCCTCAGCGGGCGTAAACAACCGTCTTTCGCGCGCAAATTCGTCAATGATCACACCTTCGCCGGAATAGATGCGGCTGATCGTAGGCGGGGCATAATTGGCCAAAGACTCGTGGCTTGGCAGATCTCGGCCATAAACATGAAAAATCGCGCCGATGCTAACAGCCACCACCACCACGCCCAGCGTTGCCAAGCTGAAAATCGTACCAAAGAAGCTTAGGATCAGTCTCAACACGTCTGAATATCCTTTGAATTGATCTTCATATAGGCATCCCGATTTGCAGCGTCAAAACACATTCCGGCAGCGGCAAAGCGCGGGCGGGTCATTGCCGCACCAGATCGGCTTGGGCTGCGTCCGAGATACGCCACGTCTGTATGGCTTGAACAACTGCCTTGGCCATTTCGTTCCGCCAGCCAGGATCAGTGATGTTAGTGCGGTCCCGTTCTGAGGACAAAAATCCCAATTCCAGCAAAACTGACGGAATATCTGGTGACTTGAGCACCGAAAACCCTGCGGACCGTAGGGGACGAGAATTCAGCGGCAAGCCCTGTTCTTCAATTCCGGCTTTCAGGCTTTTGGCGAATTCTTCTGCGCGTGGCTGGGTTTCCTGACGCGCCAGATCCATAAGAACGTCGGCCACGACATCATCGCTTTCGCTCAGGTCAATACCTGCGAGAATATCCGCCCTGTCGTGACGCTCGGCAAGTGCGGCAGAAGCCTTATCCGACGCGCTGTCCGACAGCGTGTAGACTGTGGCCCCATTGGCGCGGCCCTCGCTTAAGGCATCGGCATGGAACGAAATAAAGAGGTCGGCTTGAACCTGATGCGCCAGAGCAACGCGGCCCTCCAACGAGACGAAAATATCCTCCTCCCGCGTCAGGATCACGTCAAATCCCCCCGCACGAAGCAGCATGACTTTCAGTTCCTTGGAAAAGGCCAACATCAGTTCTTTTTCATTGACGCCGCCCTGCTCGGCACCGGGATCAATGCCGCCATGACCAGGATCGATCACAACGACCAAAGGCGTATCGCCACGCTGGCGTGGGCGAATAACGCCTTTCAGCGGTGTTCCTGTCGCCTCCCACCCTGGCAGATCAGGCGCACCAGATGCGGCCGCAAAGCGCTCTGCGTCCATGTTTTCCAACTGGATGGTCAAAATCGCAGCGCCCGTCTGCGTCGCAATGGCCATATCGGCCCCTGCCACGCCATAAGGCCCGGCCAGATCGACCACCATGCGGGACCAACCAGGGCGAAATCCCCCCATGCGCACCGCAACTGCGCGCTCAGAGCGGTCAAAACTCTCGGGCGCTGCCTCTCGCCAATCCACTTCGCGGAAATCCATGACAAGACGCGGCGGGCTTTCCAGGGTAAAGACGCGCCACGGCACGCCCTGGCTCAGCTGCAGGCGCAGTTCAACGCCATTCCGCGTATCAACGATCTCTGACGCGGCTTCGTCAAAGCGCGCCAGACCGCTAAAGTTTTGCGCCACCGCCAGTGACGCCCATAGCGCCATGACACATCCCAGTATGACCCGGATCATTTCTGCTCGCCTGCCGTAAGGTCTGATTTTGCCTCAGCTTACACCAGCGCGCAGCGATTGCCCACTTAATCTTGCCCCACTTAAGCTTGCTGTAACCGCGCATCCATAAACGCCTTAAGCCGCGCAAGCCCTTCTTCAATGTCCTCGGTGGAACGTGCATAGGAAAACCGCAAGGTGCCTGCGCCGCGCTCGGGGTCAAAATCCAGGCCAGGGGTCACGGCCACCCCCGCGTTCTCAAGTATCTCGGCCGCAAAGGCACGGCTGTCTTGGGTCAGGTGACTGACATCGGCATAGACGTAGAACGCGCCATCAGGCGGCGCGATGCGATCAAACCCAGCCTTCGGCAAGCCTTCCAGCATCAATGCACGGTTGGCCTTGTAAACATCCATATTCGCCTGCAATTCATCGTCGCAGTCCATCGCCGCTAGGGCAGTAAGCTGGCTGGCATGTGGTGGGCAAATAAAGAGATTTTGCGCGAGACGTTCCACCACGCGCACGTGATCTTCGGGCACGACCATCCAGCCCACGCGCCAGCCTGTCATCGAGAAATATTTGGAAAACGAATTGATCACATAAGCCTCGTCGCTGATTTCCAGCGCGGTGACGGCCTTCGCCTCATATTCGATGCCATGATAAATCTCGTCGCTGATGAAACTGGCCCCCTGCGCGGCGGCGGCCTGCATCAGCGCACTCAGTGATACGCGATCCAGCATCGTGCCGGTGGGATTCGCGGGGCTGGCCACCATCAGCCCATCCAGATTGAGACCTTCCAGATCGCCGGGCACCGGTTGCAGGCGATTTTCCGCTGCGGTTTCAATATCAACCGGTGTCAGCGCGAGGGACTTTAGAATCTGACGGTAGCTGGGATAGCCCGGCGCGCCGATGCCAACGCGCGCGCCTGTGTCAAAAAGCGCCGTGAAGGCCAGAATAAACGCCCCCGACGACCCGGGCGTGATCACCACACGATCCGGCGACAGGTCAACGTTGTACCATTCGCCGTAAAGTTTTGCGATACGCGCCCTGAGCTGCGGCAGCCCAAGTGCCACGGTATAGCCCATCGCATCGGTCGCCATGGACTTGGCCAGCGCCTCGCGCGCGCCTTCCGGCGCAGGAGTTCCGGGCTGGCCCACTTCCATGTGGATGATGTGCCGCCCCGCTTCTTCGGCCTGGCGCGCAGCTTCCATGACATCCATCACGATGAAAGGATCAACCTCGGACCGGCTTGAGTTTCGCATGTGCTTCCCCGTAAACTGCGCTAACGTTTAGATGGGTTTCACTTGGAAAGCGCGACGCCGTCAATGTCTCTCTCGCACATCTTACGTATTCTGACCGCAAGCGCCCTGTTGGCGATGCTCCTGGTGCTGCCAGCACGGGCGCAGACCATCCTGCGCGATCCCGATATCGAACACGCCCTCAAACAGCTTGCCGCGCCCGTCTTGCGCGCTGCCGGATTGGGCACGGCGGGCATGCGGATACTCGTCATTGACGATGGCTCTCTCAATGCCTTTGTTATTGATCGGAATCATATTTTCCTCAATTCCGGCCTGATCCAGCGCATGGAAACACCTGACATGCTGCAATCGGTGATCGCGCATGAGGCCGCCCATATCACCAACGGGCATCTCACGCGACGCCCCATCAACCTGCGCAATGCGCGTACTGCGGCGGGGATTGGCTCTGCCCTGGCTGCCATTGCTGCAATCGCCGCAGGCGGCGGCGGAGAGGCCGCCAGCGCAGCGGCGCTGGGCGCACAGAACACAGCACAGCGGCTTTTCTTTGTCCACACTCGCGCCGAGGAAAACGCGGCGGATCAAAGCGGTTTACGTTACCTGGTCGATGCCGGGATCAGCACCGACGGTGCATTGAAGGTGCTTGACCTCTTCCGCGGGCAAGAACTGTTGTCTCGCCGACGGCAAGATCCCTACGCGCGTACCCATCCCTTGTCACAAGATCGCTACCGCACAGTACAACGGCTCAGCCAGGCCTACTCTGGCCGTGACACACCCAAAGACACTGCGGCCTGGTACTGGTTCATGCGCGCCAAGGGTAAGCTTTCCGCCTTTCAACGGTCGCCCAAATGGACCCTCAATCGCGCAGGCGAATCCGGTTATGCCGACATAAAAGCGATGCGCGAGGCGGTCGCCTGGCACCGGCGTTCCAATCTCAAACGCGCTCTACCTTTGATAGACAAGGCCATCGCGGCCAATCCGAATGATCCCTACTACTATGAACTCAAAGGACAGATTCTGATGGAAAGTCGGCAGTTCGACGCCGCCGCAAGCGCCTATGGCCGTGCCGCGAAGCTTGCTCCGCGCAATGCTCTGATACAGGGCTCATTTGGACGCGCCCTATTGGCCACGGGCCAGACCAAGAAAGCGTTGCAACTGCTTGAAAAATCTCGGGCATCAGATGGTCGAGACCCTCGGCTTTTGCGCGATATGGCTACGGCCTATGCCAAGCTTGGCAATGCGGGGATGGCATCGGTGGTCACTGCGGAGCGCTACGCGATGGTCAACCGTCTGGAGGACGCCGCGATCCATGCCACGCGCGCAACAGGGCTTTTACCTCAGGGCTCAGCAGGGTATCGAAGAGCGCAAGACATCCTGTCGGCCGCCAAGCGTGCCGCCCGAAACAAATAGGATTTGGGAGAGAGAGAATGAAAAACTGGCTTACGACCGTAGTGGCCCTCACCGCTCTCGCCCTACCCGCACATAGCCTTGATCTTGACAGGATGAGCGATGCCGAGCGCGAGGCGTTTCGTGCCGAAATTCGGGAATATCTTTTGGAAAACCCCGAAGTGATCATGGAGGCAGTCGCCGTTCTGGAACAGCGCGAAGCCGCGCAACAGGCCGAAGCCGACATGGCCTTGGTCGCCGCCAATGAAGACGCGCTTTTTGAGGACACGCATTCCTTGGTGGGCGGCAACCCTGACGGCGATATCACGCTAGTTGAGTTTATCGACTACCGATGTGGTTTTTGTCGACGTGCCCATCCTGAGATCGAAAACCTACTCGAAACTGATGGAAACATCCGCCTGATTGTAAAGGAATTTCCCATTCTTGGAGAGGATTCTGTAACCGCATCACGCTTTGCCATTGCGGTGAAACAACTCGTTGGCGACGAGGAATACAAGACCGTGCACGACGCCTTGATCGCCCTGCCAGGTGAAGTATCCGAACCGGCGTTGCGACGGCTCAGCGATACGTTTGGCCTGCCCACTGATGACATTCTCGCGCATATGGAAAGCGATGAAGTGACCGAAGTGATCGCGTCCAATCACGCCTTGGCGCAACGCCTGCGCATCTCTGGTACGCCGACATTTGTCATGCAAAACCAGATGCTGCGCGGCTTTGTTCCAGCGGATGAAATGCTGACTCTGGCAGAAGCGCTGCGGGCCGAGTAACGGAGTTTAAAACCAGACTGCAAAGCATTGAGATATAACACTTATTCCGCAGCTTGCGCCGCGTCTGAAGCATCAATCTCAGCTGCCTTTTTCTCAACCTGTTCCACGATGTGCTCAATCATCTCATCATTGGACAGTTTGTGGCTGGCTTTCCCCGCCAGATACACCATACCCGACCCCGCGCCGCCACCGGTAAAGCCGACATCGGTCATCAACGCCTCTCCGGGGCCATTCACCACACAGCCGATGATCGACAGGCTCATGGGCGTTTTGATATGCTCCAACCGCTTTTCCAGCGCCTCAACGGTTTTGATCACGTCAAACCCCTGCCGCGCGCAAGAGGGGCAGGAAATGATATTGACGCCGCGATGGCGCAGGCCGAGGGATTTCAGGATCTCGTAGCCGACTTTCACCTCTTCCACCGGATCAGCAGAAAGGCTCACGCGGATCGTGTCACCGATGCCCATCCACAACAGTTGTCCCAGCCCGATCGCGGATTTGATTGTGCCCGACACAAGCCCCCCGGCCTCGGTGATGCCAAGGTGAATCGGCGCATCCGTGGCTTCGGCCAAAGCTTGATAGGCCGCCGCCGCCATAAAGACATCAGAGGCCTTGCAGCTTATCTTGAAGTCGTGAAAGTCATTGTCTTCCAACACCTTGATATGGTCGAGACCGGATTCCACCATCGCCTCAGGCGTGGGCTCTCCATATTTCTCAAGCAGGTGCTTTTCCAAAGACCCGGCATTCACGCCAATGCGCATGGAACAGCCATGATCACGCGCGGCTTTGATCACTTCGCGAACGCGGTCTTCAGAGCCGATATTGCCCGGATTGATGCGCAAGCACGCAGCACCGGCCTCTGCCGCCTCGATACCTCGGCGGTAATGAAAATGAATATCGGCCACAATCGGCACCGGGCTTTCACGTACAATGTCCTTGAGCGCACGAGACGACTCCTCATCAGGCACAGATACACGTACAATGTCCGCTCCAGCCTCGGCGGCAGCCTGAACCTGTGCGATGGTGCCCGGGATGTCCGTAGTGACCGTGTTGGTCATGGTCTGCACGCTAATCGGGGCATCCCCACCGACCGGCACGTTGCCCACCATGATCTGTCGGCTTTTGCGGCGATAGATATTGCGCCAGGGACGGATGTGATTGAGCGACATGAGCGCGGACCCGCAACGTTGTAAACTTAATCTGACAATAGGTTGCAGCGGCACAAGAGGCAATTGCCTTGCGGCGTTTAGTCCTCGATCGGGGCCTCCGGCGTCTCTGTCACGCCCTGAAGCTCTGCCACGTAGCGCAGCAGGTCTTCATCTTGGCTAATGTCAGCGACCTGCAAAGCGTCTGCCAACATCTGCGCATCCAATGGCAAGCCAGAGGTCACTTGTCCACTTGGACCGGCCGGGCCGTAGTGCTGGCCGTTCATGGCAAAATAGATAGAACCGGATTCGCCCACGCGCAGCTCGGACGGTTCTTCGGTCACAGGGACATCCCAGCTGTCACCGGCATTCATGATGCCTTCGAACAGAACCGTGCCATCAGCCGCCCGAACACGAACCCAGGCCGGGCGCACAGCCACCATGCGCACGCCTTGCGGTTGATCGGTGAGGACTTGTGGGCTGATCAACGGGGCGTCTTCTGCACTTTGTTCATCCGATGTGACCGACGCCAAAGCGTTGGACGAGAAATTCGAAGGCAGAGACTCTGACGCAAAATTCGAAGGCGCCGTATCCGCCGAAGGAAGCTCGGGACGGAATGTACCCACCTCAGATGGGTCCAGCGTTGAAATCGGAGCATCGCGTGCTGTCAGCACAGGCACATCAAGCGCCTGAGGTCTATAAAGCCGATCCAGGCGTTCATCACGAGGCGCTTCAAATCCGCCATCCGCGGTCTGCGTCGGATCCTCCGACGTCTCGGCACCCGGAGGCGCGGCAACCACTCCATTGAGAGGATCAAGATCGCTCAAGACATCTGGTGTATTCTCAACCGGTGCAAACTGCACGCGTTGAACTTCATTCAGAACGCTCCAGCCGCCGTAGCCAATCCCGCCGATGAGCAGCATCAGAACAAGGGCCGACCCAATCGCGCCGGGTTCCACGCCGGACACAATGGAATCTTTGGCCGGGACAAAGGGTGTCTTGGGAACCGCAATCGGATCTTCGCGATGCATCTTGCGGCGCGCTTTGGCAATCTCGCCACGCCGTAGGCTCGACGCCTCTGCGGACATTCCGTGCGCGATAGAAAACCCGCTTTCCTGACAGAAGCCTTCAAATGCCTTATCGGGATCCATGTTCAGATAGCGGGCATAAGAGCGCACATAGCCGGGAATAAAGCCAGGTGTGTCAAAGGCATCGGGATCGCAATTCTCGATCGCAGCAACATACGACGCCTTGATCCGAAGCTCGCGTTCCACATCCAGCAAAGATTTGCCCATGGTCGCGCGTTCGCCGCGCATCATGTCACCGAGGCGCAGGTCAAATGCATCGAAACCGCGAGGTTCGTCTCCCGGTTCGTCTGACACACGTTTTGACCGGAAACCGATCATACCCTTACTGCCTTTGTCCTATGCCTGCTCGCAATCTCATGATTCGCGTGCATCCCGCCCGTCTCTCATAACTGTAACATATAGCAGATGCGAATGCACCCGCAGCACGTTTATGCAGACAATTCGGACCGATTTAAGGCGCAATGGCTCCAAAGTGCGTCCATTGCGTGGACAAGTTGGTCAATTTCTTGCGGCCCATGCACCGGCGATGGCGTGAAACGAAGCCGCTCTGTGCCTCTTGGGACCGTGGGGAAATTGATCGGCTGGACGTAGATGCCATAGCCATCGAGCAGCATATCGCTGAGCTTTTTGGTATGAACCGGATCACCAACGATCACAGGCACAATGTGGCTGCCATGATCAATCAAAGGAAGGCCAAGACCCTTGAGCCGCAGCTTGAGTGTCTTGGCTTGCGTCTGGTGCAGATCACGAAGCGCCTGATCGGTTTTGAGATGCGCCACAGATGCCGCCGCGCCAGCCGCCACCGCAGGTGGCAGGGATGTCGTGAAGATAAAGCCCGGTGCATAAGAGCGGATGGCGTCACACATCTTGGCCGTCGCCGCGATATAGCCGCCCATCACGCCAAAGGCTTTGGCCAGCGTGCCGTTGATGATGTCGATGCGATGCATCAGCCGATCACGTTCCGCAACACCTGCTCCGCGTGGCCCATACATGCCGACGGCATGCACTTCGTCGATGTAAGTCAACGCGCCAAACTCATCAGCCATATCGCAAATGGCCTCGATCGGAGCAAAATCGCCATCCATGGAATAGACCGATTCAAACGCAATCAGTTTCGGTGCATCCGGATCATCGGCAGCGAGCAGTTCGCGCAGGTGATCCAGGTCGTTATGTTTGAAAATCCGCTTGGCCCCGCCATTGCGACGCACGCCCTCGATCATCGAGGCGTGGTTGAGTTCATCGGAGTAGATGATCAGACCGGGGAACAGTTTTGGCAAAGTTGAGAGCGTGGCATCATTGGCGATGTAGGCGCTGGTGAAAAGCAACGCAGCTTCCTTGCCATGCAGATCCGCCAACTCGGCCTCCAGACGTTTGTGATAAACGGTTGTGCCGGAAATGTTGCGCGTGCCGCCCGAACCGGCCCCGGTGGCATCCAGCGCTTCGTGCATCGCCTCCAAAACGACCGGATGCTGCCCCATGCCAAGATAGTCATTGCCGCACCAGACCGTCACGGGCTGTTCGGTGCCATCCGGACGACGCCAGATCGCATGCGGGAACTGCCCCTTTTGACGTTCAATATCGATAAACGTCCGATACCGGCCTTCTTCATGCAGGCGCGCAATCGCTTCATCAAGCTTCGCAGAAAAATCCACGCGTCTTCCCTTCCTTGGCAGTCTGGCCTGGGTGGGCCACATGTCACCGAAATGACATGCTCAGGTTTCTTGGGACGGATATAGAACCCGTCGCTTGCAAGCAATAGTTTACAAATTGCCACGGGGGTCTCTTTGACCCAAATCAAGATGCTGGACAGTGCGCACGGGGCTGGTAGGGTCGCGCCAAACTCCACGACCAATGATTGGAGACATCTCATGTCCCTTGACGCCGTTTTGGCCCGAATTGATTCCGACATGCCGCAGGCGATGGATCGCCTGATGGAGCTGTTGCGTATTCCGTCAATTTCGACCGATCCAGCCTATGCCAAACCCTGTCAGGAAGCCGCCGATTGGCTGGTGGCAGACCTGCAAAGCCTTGGAGCGCGCGCTGAGAAACGCCTGACATCGGGCCATCCGATGGTGGTCGGCCATATTGACGGACCGGAAGGCAAGGACACGCCGCACCTTTTGTTTTATGGTCATTATGACGTGCAGCCGGTGGATCCCCTCGACCTGTGGCACACCGATCCGTTCCAGCCCGAGCTACAAGATACCCCCAAAGGTCAAGTCATTCGCGGGCGCGGATCGTCAGACGACAAAGGGCAATTGATGACCTTTGTCGAAGCCTGCCGCGCCTACAAGGCGGTCACTGGCACCCTGCCCTGTCGCATCACGTTTTTCTTCGAGGGCGAAGAAGAATCCGGCTCGCCTTCGCTTGTGCCTTTCATGGAAGAGAATGCCGCCGAACTGAAAGCCGACCTGGCCCTGATTTGCGACACGTCCATGGTCGCGCCGGGTGTGCCGTCTATTGCTTCACAATTGCGTGGGATGGTGAAGGAAGAGTTCACAATCCACGGCCCAAGAATCGATTTGCATTCAGGTCATTACGGAGGACCGGCGCTCAATCCGTTGCGCGAAATCTCTCGTCTCATCGCCAGCTTCCATGACGACACAGGCCGCGTGGCGGTCGAGGGATTTTATGAAGGCGTGCACGAAGTGCCGGACGATCTTTTGCGCCAATGGGAAAACAGCGGCTTTGATGAGGATGAATACCTTACATCCGTGGGCTTCACCGAGCCGCATGGCGAAGACGGCTATTCGACGCTGGTTCAGCAATGGGCACGACCAACGCTAGAAGTCAATGGCCTGTGGGGCGGGTATCAGGGCGTGGGCACCAAAACGGTGATCCCGGCCGAGGCGCATTGCAAGGTCACCTGCCGGTTGGTTGGAGATATGGACCCCGACGCGCTTCGTCGCAAGCTGCGCAAACATGTCGAGGACCGGCTGACCCCAGATGCGCGGGTAGAATGGAATGATGATCTTGACGGCTCGCCCGCGGCGGTGATGAACATCGCGCGCCCCGAGTTCGAAGCCGCGCGTCAGGCGCTTAGCGATGAATGGAACCGGGAGGCGGTCTTTGTTGGCATGGGTGGCTCGATCCCGATTGCCGGGTTCTTCAAGGAAATCCTCGGGCTGGATTCCATGCTGATCGGATTTGCCAACGAAGACGACGCCATTCATAGCCCGAATGAGAAATACAACGTCGAAAGCTTTCAAAAAGGCGTGCGCAGCTGGGCGCGGGTGCTGGACGAGCTGACAGGCTGATCTGTGATGATCCTGGGCTTTGAGGATCATGTCGAGATGTTGAACGGCATCGAGATTGCCTGGAGCATGGGCGGTGATGGCCCACCCCTGCTCTTGCTGCATGGCTTTCCGCAAACCCGCGCGCTTTGGGCAAAGGTGGCCCCGCAATTGGCCAATACGTACCAAGTGATCTGCCCCGATCTGCGCGGCTATGGCGCAAGCGGCAAGCCGCAACCCGTCAGCGCCTACAGCTTTCGCGAAATGGCGCGGGATCAGATCGCGTTGATGACCCATTTGGGCCATAAGAGATTTGCAGTGGCTGGCCATGACCGGGGTGGGCGCGTGGCACATCGTTTGGCTTTGGATGCGCCGTGGGCTGTCTCAAAGCTCTGTGTCATGGACATTATTCCCACCCATACCCTACTCACCAAGCTGCGCATGGATGTGGCGCAGGCCTACTACCATTGGTTCTTCCTCGCGCAGCCCGAACCTTTCCCGGATCACATGATTGCCGCCAACCCGGATCGGTACTTTGAGTCCTGTCTGCTGGGCTGGGGCGCGGCGCGGCTTGAGGATTTCGACTCCGACCAACTGGCCGCCTACCGTGCAGCCTGGCGCGACCCCGACACGATCCGCGGCATGTGCAATGACTACCGCGCGGCGATTTCCCACGATGTCGTGGACGATTGGTCTGATCTCGGTGCACAGATCACCTGCCCTATGCTCGTGCTCTATGGTGCGGATGGGGCCATGGGACAGACCTATGACGTGGGCGATACCTGGACGGACAAATGCGCGGACATGCGCGCCGCATCAATCCCGGGTGGGCATTTTTTTGTCGATTGCGCGCCCGACGAGACGTTAAAGGCGCTGCAAGGATTCTTTGCTGTGTCGAAATAGACGGTCGCTTTGGGCTGTCGAGTCCACTGATCACCGCAACACACTGGGCAAACGTCTCCTTTGGTGTTTGGAGTTGCAAGCTTTGTCGTGACCGTTCATTGAACTGCCTCGCCATGGCGCAGTCGTCGTGCGAGGAGCGCGCTTTGTTCATGCCAAGTCGTCAAGATGAGTTTCCAAAGTACCTTGCATCAACGAAACACCGGCCCATCGGACCGGTCCTGCACGGCGGGGCTACGCCCGTTGGTTCCGTTCCTTTGGAAATATGAATGAGTGTCCACCTCTCACACAGAAGTGCCTGCCGGGGACACCTCAGCCTTCGTCAACGAAAGCCCGGCCCGTTGAGGCCGGACTAACAAAAAAGCACAGAACCGGCTTGCTAAACCGCCTCAACCGCGCGACGGGTCATGACACCTACTAGATGGGCGCGATAAGCGCCTGAGCCGTGCAGGTCGTTGATCATGCCATCGCCAGAGAGCGACACACCCTCAAGGGCGGAAGCAGAGAAATCATTCGACAGCACCGCCTCGGCCTCGGACCAGCGGAACACACCGCCCTCGGACGCCCCTGTCACAGCCACGCGGACGCCATCGGCATATTTGGCCACGAACACACCCACCAGCGCAAAGCGCGACGCGGGTTGTTCGAATTTCTGGTAATTGGCCTTTTCGGGGACGGGAAATTTCACTTCTGTGATGATCTCACCCGCATCGAGTGCGGTTTCAAACATCCCCTGGAAGTAATCATCCGCCGCAATCTCGCGTGCGTTGGTGACAATAGTCGCTCCAGAGCCCAGCGCCCCTGCCGGATAACAAGCCGAGGGGTCGTTATTGGCCAATGATCCGCCGATGGTGCCACGGTTGCGCACCGCAGGGTCCCCGATGTTGTTGGCCAGAGACGCAAGTGCCGGATAGGCCCCCGCCCCGGCTGCGACGTCGGCGTGGGTTGTTCCCGCGCCAATACAGACCCGGCCAGCATCGTCCTGACAAATGCCCTGGATTTCGCTGATGCCGCCGAGGCTCACCAAGGTCTCAGGGGCCGCCAGCCTCTGTTTCAGCGTGGGGATCAACGTTTGCCCCCCTGCCAATGGCTGGTTTTCTTCGCTCTTGGCCAAAGCCGCGACCGCATCTGCGATTGTGCTCGGGCGTTCGATGTCAAATGCATACATGTCTGATCTCCTTACCCTTGCATGGCTGCCCAGACGCGCGACGGCGACACGGGCATATCGATATGGGTGATGTCATGACCTGCACGTTGCAGCGCATCGACCACCGCATTGACCACCGCAGGCGGTGAGCCAATCGCCCCCGCCTCGCCGCAGCCTTTCACACCCAGAGGGTTGTGCGTGCAAGGCGTCTGGCAGGAATGATCAACGCTATAGAACGGCACGTCATCGGCGCGCGGCATGGCATAATCCATGTAGGACGCACTCAGAAGCTGACCGTTCTCGTCATAGGCGGCATTTTCAAGCAATGCCTGACCAATGCCTTGCGCCAGACCTCCATGGACCTGACCTGAGACAATCATCGGATTGATCACGTTGCCAAAGTCATCCGCAGCCGCGAACCGCTCAATCGTGACCTTCCCGGTGTCGGGATCAACCTCGACCTCGCAGGCATAAGCCCCTGCGGGATAGGTGAAGTTCGCCGGGTCGTAAAACGCGGTTTCCTCCAGCCCCGGTTCGATCTCTTCAAGCGGATAGTTGTGCGGTACATAAGCCGCCAAGGTCACATCACCCCAGGCCACGGATTTATCTGTGCCTGCCACGGTGAATTGCCCATCCTTCAGCTCGATATCGGCCTCAGAGGCTTCCATCAGGTGGGCTGCAATCTTCTTGGTCTTAGCGATGATCTTCTCGGTCGCACGCACCATGGCCGAGCCGCCCACAGCGATAGAACGTGAGCCATAGGTGCCCATGCCCATGGGCGCCTTGTCAGTATCGCCATGCTCGATCTCGATCATGCTCTCGTCAATGCCCAGCATGTCGGCCACCACTTGCGGGAAGGCGGTTTCATGCCCCTGCCCGTGGCTGTGACTGCCAGTCATGACCGTGATGCCACCCGTGGCGTTCACCCGAACGGTGGCGGACTCGTAAAGACCAGCCCGCGCGCCCAATTGCCCTACAAGGTTTGAGGGCGCGATACCGCAGGCCTCAATATAGCAGTTCACGCCGAGGCCACGCAGCTTGCCGTTTTTCTTGCTCTCGGCCAGCCGCGCCTCAAAGCCCGACATGTCGGCCATCTCAAGAAGCTTGTCCATCGTGGCGTTGTAATCCCCGGTGTCATATTCCACCGCCACGGGTGTGGCATAGGGAAACTCGGTGACAAAGTTCTGCCGCCTGAGCGCGATGGGATCGACGCCCAGCTCACGCGCGGCTTTGTCGATCACACGCTCCAGTTGGAACGTCGCCTCGGGGCGGCCCGCGCCACGATAGGCATCGACCGGCACGGTATTGGTAAAGACCGCTTTCACGTTCACATAGATGACCGGCGTCTTGTAGTTGCCCGCCATCAGCGTGCCGTGAAGCCAGGTCGGGATGGAGGGCGCAAAGGTCGAAAGATACGCCCCCATGTTGGCGTAAGTCTCTGTGCGCACGGCAGTGAAATTGTTGTCCGCATCCAGCGCCAATTCGATCTTGGTCACATGGTCCCGGCCATGCGCGTCCGAGATGAACGCCTCAGAGCGCGAACAGGTCCATTTCACTGGGCGATTAAGCGCCTTGGCCGCAAAGGTGCAGAACGCCTCTTCGGCATAGTGATAGATCTTGGAGCCAAAGCCACCGCCTACATCAGGGGCCACAACACGCAGCTTGTGTTCCGGGATGCCCAAAACAAACGCGCCCATCAAAAGACGGATCACATGAGGGTTCTGCGAGGTGGTGTAAAGCGTGCTGTCATCGGTAGAACGGTTGTAATCGCCCACCGCCACACGCGGCTCCATCGCATTGGGCACCAACCGGTTGTTTCTCAGTTCCAGCGTGGTGACATGCGCCGCTGATTTGATGGCCTCATCCACGGCGTCTTTGTTTTCCTCAACAAAACCCCAGTCATAGCAGAGGTTTGACGTCAGATCGTCATGCACCTTGGTGGCACCGTCCTCCAATGCGGCCTTCATATCCATCACTGCAGGAAGCTCGTCGATATCGACTTCAATGGCTTCTGCCGCGTCGCGCGCCTGTTCGCGCGTCTCTGCCACCACGGCGGCAATCGGATCGCCCACGTGGCGCACCTTGCCTTGCGCCAGAACCGGGTGTCCGGGTTCCTGCATGGGCTCGCCATGGCGATCTGTCACCTGCCACCCGCAGGGCAATCCACCCACCTCGGCAAAATCCGCTCCGGTGAACACTCGCAGCACGCCGGGCATGCCCTCGGCAGCCTTGGTGTCGACCGATTTCAGCGTGCCATGCGCCACGTCCGAGCGCAGAAAATGCACATAGGCCTGACCGCGTAGGTTGATGTCATCTGTGTAGTTGCCGGTCCCTGTCAGGAACCGCACGTCTTCGCGCCGCTTGGAACTGGCGCCGATGCCTCCATCTTTGGGCATTTGATATCCTCCCTTTGATGCGATGCGCCGCGGCGCACCTTGCGCCTCATTCGGCGGCGATGCTGCTGACGTCTTGACCGGATACGGCCAGGATCGCCTTGACGATGTTATGATAACCTGTGCAGCGGCAAATATTGCCTTCTAGGTAATCCCGGATCTCCGCCTCACTCGGCTTGGGGTTGTCGGCCAAAAGCGCCGAGGCCGACATCACCATGCCTGGCGTGCAGAACCCGCATTGCAGGCCATGATGGTCCTGGAACGCTTGTTGAATGGGGTTGAGCGTGCCATCGTCGGCGGCCATGCCTTCGATGGTCGTCACCTCGGCACCAGCGGCTTCGGCGGCGAACATGGTGCACGCTTTGACCGCCTTGCCGTCCACATGCACCACGCAGGCGCCGCATTGGCTGGTGTCGCAACCCACATGCGTGCCGGTCAGGCCCAAATTCTCTCGGATAAAATCAACTAACAGCGTGCGACCTTCTATCTCACCGGACGCAGGCTTGCCGTTCACGGTCATGCTGACCTGTGCCATCGGCTCCTCCCTATTTGGCTTATTATTCGCTGAGGGGAGTTAAACATGGGTCGCGGCATATGAGAACCCGGTAATTTCAGCAATTTCATGGTCAGATTGGCGCGGCGACGGGAGGGGCAAGTTTGCAGATGTTGTGAACCTCCCAGAGTTTTCGGAGCGAGCCGCGCGATGGCCAGACCACGGGATGGCGATCCGCCATTAGTTCAGATCACATCACGCCAGCCAAACCCGCCTGCTCTTTGATAGAAGCGCTTTCGCGAACCATTAGCCAGCCCAGGGCGAACTGGCGATAGCGCGGCGGTGCTACGCGCCGTGAGTCCGCGCGAGCGGCGTTGCCCATGACCAAAATCACCTCCGCTTCTCAGGACCCCGCTTTCACATATTTCTGCACGATCTGGCTCACCTGTTCGGGCGGTAGTATGGGTGGCACTTGAGTGAGGACATTTCCCGCAGGATCAAGCACATAGATAAAGCTGCCATGGCTGTAGATCGGCCCATATTGCGGGTCGTCAAAGAGATGCTCGAACTCCACATTATACGCCTCATAGGCCACGTTCAGCGCCTCTGGCGTACCCGTCAGGCCCAAAAGACGGTTTGAGATTTTGGCAAGGCTTGGCCCCATGGTTTCAACGCTGTCCAGCTTGGGATCAATCGTCACCACAAGCGCCTGCGCCGCGACACCATCCGTTTCAAGCTGCTCCGCCGCCTGCGCCATCATCGGCAAGGCAGCACTGCAGATGCCCGGACAGTTGGCATAGCCGAAGAACAGCAGTTGATACTTACCATCAGGATCAGCTTGAGTTCGCTCCGCGCCGGTATGGTCCAAAAGCGCAAACGGCCCGCCAACCTCCCACGGCAGCGCGGTCGGCGCATTTTTCAGCGCCTCCTCCACTTGCGGCGAAATCGCTGTTGCCGCAGAGCCGCCGCTGTGATCCTCGCCGTCATGGGCCTGAGCTGCGACGGCCAGTGAACCGGCCGCCAACAGTGTCATCGCGCGCTTCATTCCGAAAACCACTCGGCAATGAATTTCTCATCCGTCTCAAGCCCTAGCCCGAGATATCCGTTCGCCTCGATTTTCGCCTTCACGCGCGGGTCGCGGCGGAACCACGGGCCTTTGCCCTTGGCTTCGGGGTGTGCAGCGGCCCATTTTTTGGTCCATGTGTTGGCCTTGACCCAGTCCGCATCGCCCACATTGCGAATTTTCTGGATGAGGTAAACATTCTTCGCACCCAGATCCGGATCTTCGATCATCAACCCGTCGACCTCGACATCAGCCTGGCAGTAAGGCGCCAATTCCACCGCCGCTCCGGTAAAGGCTGCCTGGCTGTTCTTATTGGGATAGACCAGCACACCGTCTGCCGCGCGCAACAGGCCCAACTGGCGTTTGCCATCGCCGCAATTGTCCGGGCAGTCCCCGGACAACTCACAGAGGATGTCGACCACCTTGGCTTCAAACCGCGCGGGCTGTTCGGCGAAAAGGTTCCAGCTCTTGGCCTCGGAATTGGCTGAGAAATCTTCGGCCGCCGCGCCCAGTGGAAGCGCCATGGAGGCCAGTGACAAAACCAGTTTTTTCATAACAGGCCTCATTTCTTGGGTTTCGGGATGGCAAAGCCCGGCACGGGGCCGTAATCTTCGTGGTTGAGATTGGTGATGCCCAGATCAGACACGACTTCTTCCACCACGAGGTAATTCAGACCATCGCGTTTGTAGAGGATACCGTCCGCCTCAATCACATGGCTGGCCAGTTTGAGCTGCGTGTCGCCGCTGGCCGAGCTGTCATCGCCCTCGATCTTGAGCACCATGTAAACTTGACCATCCTCCCCCAGAAGACCCACGGGGATACCACCCGCAGAACACCACAGAGCACAGGTGTGGTGCGCGGAGCCGACCACGGCGTCCGGTCCTCCCATGACACCGGAGTAATAGCACCAGGTGTCGATGATCTCACCCTTGATCTGAATGCGCTCCCCCTCGGCGGCAAACCCTGCCATAGGGGCCAACGCAAGAACTGCGGTTAGTAGTGTTCGTTTCATATGGCTCATCCTCCCCGAGCTGTGCTTATGTCCACCCAAACATGCAGCCCCGCAGGCAAACAAGCGATTTATCGGGGAGGTTGCATCCTGCTCACGCAGGCTGACACGGCAAAACCCTTTAAAAGCAAAGCAGACAGGCAAGTTTGACCCAGGCCGCTTGACGCAATTGTGAAAATCGATGCGCCGGGTCCGCACAATACTTAGTCAATTTTTTGAAAGTTTGGTGCGGGTGAAGGGACTCGAACCCCCACGCCAAAGGCGCCAGAACCTAAATCTGGTGCGTCTACCAATTCCGCCACACCCGCATCGACGCGCCTCTTAGCAAAGCAAGGGCCGGGATGCGAGAGCAAATCGACCGGGCGCGAGAGTAATTTGGCCGCAAAGAAAACGCGCGACATTTACGGAATCTTGCCATAATCTCATGCAAAAAACAGGCAAGATCAGAGCGAGTGGGCCGATGACGGCATGTAAGATCAGCCAGGCTGATACAGAAGATACGTGTATTCCTTTGAAACCAATCGGGATTTTACCCGGTGCTGTCGTGCTGACGCTGGATGGCGAGACGCCGGTTGAGGCGCTGCGCCCCGGCGCGCGGGTGATCACACGCGATCAGGGCATGGCAGTGCTGCGCCGCATCACGCGACAGACAGTTGAGACATATGCCGTGCAAATCCTTGCCGGGTCGTTGGGGCATACGCGCCCCGAGAGGGATGTCATCCTACCAGCAGAGCAACCCATGCTCATTCGTGATTGGCGCGCCGAGGCGCTCTTTGGTGCGGCGCAGGCGCTTGTGCCCGCGCGGCGGCTTGTTGATGGTGAGTTTATCACCGATCTGGGAATGCAACGGATGGCGCTTTTCACGCTGCAGTTTGACATGCCGCATGTCATCTACGCTGACGGGCTGGAATTGGGCAGTGATCCTGTGGCGCAAAGCACGTCACGGGCAGCTTAAGACTCAAAGGCCCAAGTTCCGAAACACCTTTGGCAGCTCCTCTGGCAAGTCCTCGGCAATCAGGCCGGGGCCAAAACTGAGCGCGCATTCCACATGCAGCCAGGCCGCCGTTTCCGCCGCCGACATCGGATCAATCCCGCGGGCCAGAAGCCCGGTGATGAACCCCGCCAACACATCGCCTGACCCGGCTGTGGCCAGCCACGGGGCTGCGCGGTCGTATTGGGCAGAGTTGATCGAACAGCGCCCATCGGGGGCCGCAATCACGGTTTCAGGCCCTTTGAAGAGCACCACGCACCCGGCCCGCGCCGCGGCCTCTCGTGTAGCATCGACCTTGGAATAGGCCGGGCCTTTGGTGGCGGGCGCGTTGAGTTTTTCGGCGATGTCCGGGAAAAGGCGGGCGAACTCGCCGGCGTGGGGGGTGAGGACGCAGGTATTGTGGAGTATGTGAAACAACGTTTCTGGCGCACCCTCAAAAGCAGTCAATGCATCCGCATCCAACACCGTAGGGCGGGGTTCCACCCCGCCACACACCACAGGAACAAACTCCCGCGCACGCTCAACGCCCAACCCCGGTCCAAGGCACAGCGCATTCAAACGGTCATCCTGCAAGACATTGGCCAGCGCCTCCGCGTCCTTGACCTGTTTGAGCATGATGGCGGTGATCTGGCTCGCCACTTCCTGTTGCGCCGCAGACAGCACGCCGAGGGTGACCAGCCCTGCCCCAATGCGCAGCGCGCCTCTGGCAGCAAGTCGGGCGGCGCCGGTTTGGCCGGGAGGGCCAGAGAGGATGAGGGCGTGGCCGTGGTCATACTTGTGACGGCCAAGGCCAAATCGCTTATCAAGATCACGGCCCGGCCATATCCGTGAAGACCGGCCCTTGGGCAGCTCAAAATCAAGTTCAATGACCTGGTCAGGCATTCGCGGCGCCTTAAGATGCGCTGGATGCAAATCCTCTGCGCCAAGACCGATATCCACCACTCGAATAGCGCCACAGCTCTCACTCAAGACGTGTCCGATCTTCTTACGGTGAAACACAATCGT
This sequence comes from Roseovarius sp. S88, assembly GCF_037023735.1. GTDB lineage: Bacteria > Pseudomonadota > Alphaproteobacteria > Rhodobacterales > Rhodobacteraceae > Roseovarius > Roseovarius phycicola. The sequence continues at coordinate 2,298,080 of NZ_CP146069.1, forward strand.
CAGGTCGGTCCGCAACAAGCGTCTTGATGCATCATCCTGCCACCACGCCCAAGACCTTTCAAAATTCCTGTCGTCATCGCCGGTTTCTGTCGGGCGTTCCGGCATGAGAAAGTGACCGCTGTCGCAATCAAGTCCGGACGGGCAATCAACTGCGGCAATGTGAAACGGAACCAGCCATGGGTGCGAGTCACCGACGTCGCGCTTGCGGACGGCGTGATGCGCATTGGCCAGCTCAAGCGGGATCGCACGCGACAATCCGGTGCCAAACATCGCATCGATCAGAAGTGCAGGACGTTTACCCGTGGCCGCCTCTTCCACCGTCAAAGGCCGGATATCTCCCATTTCCGCCCAAACATCCCGGGTTTTGCGTGCATCTGGCGAAAGTTTGTCCGCTTCGCCGAAAAACAGAACTTCGACAGTCCAACCCTTGTCGCGCAAGCGCCGCGCCACGACAAACCCGTCGCCGCCGTTGTTGCCCGGACCGCAGAGAACCACCGCCCGGTGCGGGGCTTTGGCCAGGTCCGGCCATTCCTCGAACACCGCCTCGACCACACCCCGCCCCGCGCGTTCCATCAGCTCAAGGCCCGTCACCTCACCCGACTCAATCGCGGCCTGTTCGATGGCGCGCATTTGGGCTGCTGTGAGCAATTCGGTCATCTCTCTCCTACCCCTCGATTCAATTTCGCTCACTTCCTGTGCAATTTGCCTAAAATTTAGGCATTTATGATTTCGCATCCTTCGCGCGCTGGTCACAGCACCCTATCCGATTGTTCCCCCGAAACAGAAGTGGTCTGCACGTCTGCGAAAGTAAGTCGGAGGAGACGACCATGAAAAAGATCGAGGCCATCATCAAGCCGTTTAAGCTCGATGAAGTGAAGGAAGCGCTTCAGGACGTGGGCGTGCAGGGTCTTTCCGTGATCGAGGTCAAGGGCTTTGGCCGCCAGAAAGGCCATACCGAGCTTTATCGTGGCGCTGAATACGTGGTTGATTTCCTGCCCAAGGTCAAAATTGACGTGGTGCTGGACGATGATCAGGTGGACGCCGCCATTGAAGCCATCGTTGAGGCCGCCAAGACCGACAAAATCGGTGACGGTAAAATCTTTGTCAGCCCGATTGAACAAGCCATTCGCATCCGCACCAGCGAGACCGGTTCGGACGCACTGTAACATCACTCCAAAACAGCAAGGGGATTAAGGACCATGAGCGCAAAAGACTTGCTCAAGACGATCAAGGACGAGGATGTCGAGTATGTTGACATTCGTTTCACTGACCCACGGGGCAAACTGCAGCATGTGACGGTTATGGCCGATCAGGTCGATGAGGACTTTCTCGACGAAGGGTTCATGTTTGACGGATCCAGCATCGCAGGCTGGAAATCGATTGAAGCCTCGGACATGAAGCTGATGCCGGACACCAATTCGGGTTACATTGATCCCTTCTATGCAGAGAAGACTATGTGCGTGCATTGTTCGGTGGTCGAGCCAGATACGGGCGAAGCTTATGAGCGCGATCCACGTGGTACGGCGCAAAAGGCTGAGGCCTACCTGAAATCCTCGGGCATTGGTGATGTGTCCTACTGGGGTCCGGAAGCCGAGTTCTTCTTGTTTGACGACGTGCGCTTCTCAACGTCGATCAACAAGGTGTCTTATGAAGTCGACGCGCTGGATGCGTCCTGGAACACTGACACCGAGTATGAGATGGGCAATATGGGCCATCGTCCCGGCGTCAAGGGCGGGTATTTCCCGGTGAACCCAATTGATGACGCACAGGACATCCGCTCTGAAATGCTCTCGACCATGAAACGTCTTGGCATGAAGGTCGACAAGCATCACCACGAGGTGGCGTCCTGTCAGCACGAGCTGGGTCTGATCTTTGGCTCGCTCACCGAGCAAGCCGACGAGCTTCAGAAATACAAGTACGTCATTCACAATGTCGCCCAAGCCTATGGCAAGTCGGCGACCTTCATGCCCAAGCCCATCGCGGGCGATAACGGCACGGGCATGCACTGCAACATGTCGATCTGGAAAGATGGCAAACCTCTGTTTGCAGGCGATAAATATGCTGACCTCAGCCAGGAAGCGCTCTACTTCATTGGCGGCATCCTGAAGCACGCCAAGGCGCTGAACGCCTTCACCAACCCATCGACCAACAGCTACAAACGCCTGATCCCTGGCTTTGAAGCACCGGTTCTGCGGGCCTACTCCGCGCGTAACCGTTCAGGCTGTGTGCGGATCCCATGGACGGAAAGCCCCAAGGCCAAGCGCGTTGAGGCCCGTTTCCCGGATCCATCCGCCAACCCATACCTGTGCTTTGCGGCACTGCTCATGGCCGGGCTTGACGGCATCAACAACAAGATCGATCCAGGCGAGGCAATGGACAAGAACCTCTACGATCTGCCTGCCGAAGAGCTTGAAGGCATTCCAACAGTCTGTGGCTCTTTGCGTGAGGCGATTGACGAGCTCCGGGCAGATCATGCCTTCCTGCTGGCCGGTGACGTCTTCACCGAAAGCCAGATCGAGGGTTACATCGAGCTCAAGATGGAAGAAATCGAGGCGTATGAGCACACGCCACACCCGATGGAATTCCAGATGTATTACAGCTGCTAAGCGGCTCTGGGATATCTCCCTGCTGGGCGCCCATCTTGGGCGCCCTTTTTTGCGCAGTTCGGGCGAATTTTTAAAAGTCGTTGTCAGGTCAGGCAAGCAGGTTAAACTGCGCCGGTCTTTTGTAAGTACCGGAGAAATTTCATGCTGCCTTCTTTCAAATCGCTTGCTTTGGGTTTTGGTCTGTCGCTGAGCGCAACGGCTGCGCTGGCCGCGCAATGCGGAAACACTTCAGCAGGGTTTGACGCGTGGAAGGCGGCCTTTGCACAAGAGGCCAAGTCGGCCGGTGTGGGGCAACGTGGCCTTCAGGCGCTGGCTCAGGCGCAATACGCCAAGCGCACCATTGCCGCGGACCGCAATCAGAAGAGCTTCAAGTACAGTCTTGAGAAGTTCATGCAGGTGCGCGGTGCGAATGCGATCATCTCGCAGGGGCGCAAACGCAAGGCGCAAAATGCGGCGTATTTTCAAGCCATTGAACAGCAATATGGCGTGCCAGCCGGTGTGATCCTGGCGATTCACGGCATGGAAACCGGCTTTGGCGGGTTTATGGGCGACAGTTCGGTCGTCTCGGCCATTGTCACGCTCAGTTTTGATTGCCGTCGGTCTGATTTCTTCAAACCACATGCAATTGGCGCTTTGAAGCTGGTCGATCGCGGCAGCATAACCGGGTCGACCAAGGGCGCGAAACATGGCGAGTTGGGACACACACAGTTCCTGCCAGGTAATGCGCTGAAATACGGCGTGGATGGCAATGGTGACGGGCGCGTGGATTTTTACAACCAGACAGATGCCCTTGTTTCCACAGCAAATTTCCTGCGTCAGAAGGGGTGGAAACCCGGTCAGGGCTATCAGCCTGGCCAACCCAATTTCCGTGCAATTCAGGCCTGGAACGCCGCAGGCGTGTATCAAAAAGCCATTGCGATCATGGCCGCAAAGATTGACGGCTGAAGCGTCAACAGACTGTTTCCTGATGAGGCGCATTATTGCCCGGAAAAGCCATATTTGGCGGCGTTTCCCAGAGCAAAGGTCATGAAGAGGTCAAATTCTTATCCCATCACCGGCGCAGTTTTGGGGAAAACTATTTGAGTAAATTTATTCGTAGGTAAGGGTAAACATGCACAGCCAGGATCACGGGGCTATTGTTGCATTTGGTTATCGCAGCGGTGAGATACCACCGGTGTCTGCCATCGCGTCTCGCGTTCGAAAAGCCATGCAAGTGGCTGATGACAGACCTGCGGCGCTGTCCTGGGAGGGACAGGACATAGCCGTTCTCGATCATGTCGGCGTGCGCGTGGCCATTGGACGTCAGAATGCCACGGCTGAAGGGTTTTGCAGTCATCTTGTGATGGCTGTGGGCAACGCTCCAGACATGGACGGCGCGCGACCCAACCGCAAAACTCATTCCAAAAGGGCCGACCGACTGGCGGCCTGGGTGGAACAGACGATGCCCTATGACACGGTCCTGCGCGCAGAGACGCCAGAGGATGTGGATGGTAAACTGGTCCGCAGTTTTCTGGAACTTCTGGAGCATGCCGAAGGCATGGCACCAGACGAGAAAGCCGTTGGAACACAGCCTCTTGTTGACCTGTCTTCCGACGCAGACGCGTCTGTGATTGACCCGCCTGTTGTGGCTCCGCCCGCGCCCAAGGCCAAACCTGTGCGCGATCGTTTTGATCCCAGTGGTATCATTGAGCTGGACGATCTGGCAGAGCCATTACCGGAATCGCCGCAGTGGCTTCAGGATCAGGCCGAACCAACGGAACCCTTGCGTTTGACAGTCCACACGATGGCCTTGTCCCTGATGCTCTACAGCGCACCGCTTGGAGCGTTCCTTTTCACCTATTCCATGCTGCGCGACATCACCAAGAAGAAAGACGAAGAGACTGCCTAAAGGTCACGCGTCGTTTTCTTCTCCGGGCGCCATCGATTTGGCAATCACAAAGGTATGTATTGAAAACACGCAGGCCCGCGTTTTGGGCAGGCGCAAAACGCATTGGCGCTCTGAACGAAAATAGGGAAAAACCGCCGCGTGCAAACCCTGATACTCTCCATGCCGGCGCTCCGGTTGAAAGAGTTCTGGATCGGCATAGTGCAATGCGTTGAACCGCCATAGAGGCCGGTCGGGCTGCACCCCGTCGAAAAGCCGCTGCACCCGCTGGGCGATTTTGGCATCATAATTTGGAACCGGGTCATGGATGGTCGTGAGCGGGCGACCGATCTTTTGCGACAGGTGCCAGTTTGCCGGAAAGCACAGCGCGGCGGCAGTCAGCACATGCTCATCTCCGTGTTTTTGCAGCACACATAGATCTTCCTGAACAAGCTGTCCCAGCGTGACCATAGGTGCGGTGCAATCAAGCGGGACCGTCTTTTGGTCGGGGCGCGTCACCTGCGTGGTTTCAACCCGATATCCCTCGGCGTGCGCGCCGAGCCAAAGCACCACCATATCCAAGAGCTCTTGCGCGGCGTCCTCACTGCCCTCTTGCATGGCAATGACGTCATCGCGCCGAGTTGCGATCAGCTCATCGCGCAGCGCCATCTGCCCGGCGAAAGCGTCGTCTTGCCAAATCCAGTCTTCCATGCGCAGCGGAGACACACCCGGCAGGGACTTGGTCGAAACATCGTAAGGAATTTTATCTTGCAGGATCAGAGTCATGTTGCGCCTGAGCCTCGGCGATAGTGGCTGGTCATGCAATAGTTCTTACGAGGGCCATTGACCTGCCACCGGCTTGACCAGATCGGCCAATCAGCAAAGTCATAGTACACCTGATAGGTGTCAGGGTCACACCAATGCTGGGCACGCTCAGCGCCCGGCGCAATATGGTGGAACGGGCGTCCGTCGTCGAAGTAGACCTCCAAAGTGCAATCCTGACCCTCCGCCCAGACATAGGCACGCTCGGCGTGCATGCTCTGCCCGGTCGCGAGCCGCAATGTCCCGCTTTCGTCGTATCGCAGCTCCTTCCCGGATGGCACAAAGCGTGCTTGCCCCTCAAACTGCGCCGTGGCGCCGTCGGCATGGGCTATTTGGCGTGTGATGTGCCATTTACCGATGAAATCCTGCAATCGGGGAAACAACTGCCCGCTCCTGCCTTGCTGCGCCTTTCCCAACGGTCTAAACCGCGCGCAACCACACATGCAATTCCAAAGGTCTGCACACTATGATCCCTCGCTATTCCCGCCCCGATATGGTCGCCATCTGGGAACCGGCCACAAAGTTCCGCATCTGGTACGAGATCGAGGCGCATGCCTGTGACGCGATGGCGAATCTTGGGGTGATCCCGCGCGAGAATGCCGAGGCCGTATGGAAGGCCAAAGATGTCGAATTCGATGTGGCCCGCATTGACGAGATCGAGGCCGTCACCAAGCATGACGTGATCGCCTTTCTGACCCATCTGGCCGAACATGTGGGATCCGAGGAGGCCCGCTTTGTGCATCAGGGCATGACGAGCTCGGATGTGCTTGATACCTGCCTCAACGTGCAGCTGGTCCGTGCCGCTGACATCTTACTTGCGGATATGGACGATCTATTGGCCGCGCTGAAGCGCCGGGCGTTTGAACATAAAGATACCCTGCGCGTGGGGCGCAGCCATGGCATTCATGCTGAACCAACCACCATGGGTCTGACCTTTGCCCGGTTCTATGCCGAGATGGATCGTAACAAGAACCGCTTGGAAAAAGCCCGTTTTGAAATCGCCACAGGCGCGATTTCCGGCGCTGTGGGCACCTTCGCAAACATTGACCCGGCGGTTGAGGAACATGTGTGTGAAAAGCTGGGCTTGCGCGCCGAGCCGGTCAGCACGCAAGTCATCCCGCGCGATCGTCACGCGATGTTCTTTGCGACTTTGGGTGTAATCGCGTCCTCCATCGAGAACATTGCCGTTGAGATCCGTCACATGCAGCGCACCGAGGTTCTGGAGGGCGCAGAGTTCTTCTCAATGGGGCAAAAAGGCTCGTCCGCCATGCCGCACAAGAAAAACCCGGTTCTGACCGAGAACCTGACTGGGTTGGCGCGGCTAGTTCGTATGGCTGTGGTCCCAGCGATGGAAAACGTGGCGCTCTGGCATGAGCGTGACATCTCGCACAGCTCAGTTGAGCGCATGATTGGCCCAGATGCCACCGTCACCCTCGATTTCGCGCTCGCCCGGCTAACCAGTGTGATCGACAAGATGCTGATCTTTCCCGAGAATATGCTTGATAACATGAACAAGTTCCCCGGACTGGTCATGTCCCAGCGCGTACTTCTGGCCCTGACCCAGGCCGGTGTGAGCCGCGAAGATGCCTATGCCATGGTGCAGCGCAATGCGCTCAAGGTCTGGGAACACCGCACGGACTTCAAAGAAGAGCTTTTGAGCGATGCCGAAGTGTGTGCTGCCCTCAGCCCAGAAGAAATCGAAGAAAAATTCGACATGGGCTATCACACCAAGCATGTCGACACGATATTCAAGCGGGTGTTTGGTGAAGGCTGATCTTCGCCCTAGGTCCTTCAACAACGCAGACTCACAAAGTTGCGTGGTCCGAGAATAATTTCCGGACCTCGCGCGTTAGTCCTGCATAACCCAGTTGAACTCAGTGGAGGACCCGATGATCAGACCGCTTCTTATTGCAGCCCTTCTTTTACCAAGCGCCGCCTTTGCCAAGGATGGGGACCGCAAACAAACCAAGCCGAAACCGACGCAACACTGTTCGGGTGGCAAAATCTGGAACAAGAAAACCAACGCCTGTGTGCGGGTGCAAAGCAATCTGCTGGATGATGACACGCTCTATGGTGCGGTGCGCGAATTTGCCTATGCTGGCCAGTTGGACAATGCACAATCTGCGCTGAAGGCGATGAGCGACCAGACCGAGGACCGCGTGCTGACTTATTGGGGCTTTACCACCCGCAAGAAGGGCGACATGGACGGCGGAATGAAATTCTATCGTCAGGCCTTGGCGCAGAACCCGGCCAACATCACGGCGCGGTCTTATATGGGTCAGGCTCTGGTGCAGCAGGGCAAGATCGCCGAAGCCAAATCAGAGTTGCAGGCCATTCGCGATTATGACGGCGCGGACACCTGGGCAGAGATTTCTCTGGCCAATGCGATCACAAGCGGCGCAAGCTACAACTACTGATCATAAAGCCCTAATCTTAGGTGATTTTTTACCTTTGCTTAGGGCTTTCTTTCCGCCTTATCCCTATTCTGTGTCAAATTGAACAAATAGGGAACACCATGGGTGATCATACGCTTGCTCGACTGTCTGCGCCCGCACCGGCGACGCACCTATCGCGACGGCAAAAAGCCGCCATCATTGTTCGGTTCCTTCTGAATGAGGGGGCCGACATATCGCTGTCTGACCTGCCTGACGAAATGCAGGCGCAACTGACCACGCAGATGGGCACGATGCGATATGTGGATCGCAGCACGCTGGCCGACGTGGTGGCCGAGTTCGCCGGAGAGCTTGAGGCGATGGGTTTGACTTTCCCGAAGGGCGTGGCCGGTGCCCTGACCGCCCTTGATGGCCGGATCAGCCCGCAAACCGCAGCACGGCTTAAGAAAGAGGCAGGCGTGCGTCAGTTTGGCGATCCATGGGAGCAGGTGCGCAATGCCGATACCGAGGCGCTGCTGGAGATCGTGCAAACCGAGAGTGTTGAGGTCTCTGCTGTGCTGCTGTCCAAACTGGACGTGATGCGCGCCGCCGAATTGATGGGCGACCTGCCGGGGCAAACCGCGCGCCGCGTGGCGCTGGCCATGTCACAAACCGGGGCTGTGACCCCTGATGCGGTTGACCGGATCGGGCTGTCGCTGGCTGCGCAGCTGCACAATGTGCCTGAAACCGCTTTTGATGAGGGCCCGGTAGAGCGTGTCGGAGCCATTCTGAATTACTCCACATCCCTCACGCGCGATGATGTTCTAACCGGGCTTGATGAGGAAGACGAAGGATTTGCCGCCCTTGTACGCAAGGCGATTTTTACCTTTGCGAATATTCCTCAACGTCTGAGCGCCATCGACGTACCCAAGGTGACGCGCGATGTGGATCAGGCCATCTTGGTCATGGCATTGGCATCGGCGGCCAAGACCGAAGATACGCTGCCTGCTTCGGAATTCATTCTGGAAAACCTCTCCAAACGTATGGCCGAATCTTTGCGAGAGGAAATGGCGGAACAGGGCAGTATCAAACAAAAGGATGGCGAAGCAGCCATGACGCAGGTCGTCAATGCCATCCGAACGTTGGAGGCCAATGGGGAAATTACGCTGGAAGTCCCTGAGGAGGAAGACGAAGACGCAGGTTAAGCCGTTGATCGTGACGTGCCCGCGCTATTCCACCTCAAACAGAAAACACTTGTCACGCCGGATCATCAGCCAAAGCGGTGTGCCTTGCTTGGGCAGAAACACCGCTGGCACTGTCGCCTTGAAGATCGACTGGTCATGTTCCATGCGAAATTCGACCAGACTTTCGGACCCCATGAACCGCGCGCGTTCCACGACACCGCGCACGGCGGTCCCATCGCTGATCGTAGGGGACGGGCCAACCCCATTGCGGTCAAAGTCAATCTTCACATGCTGAGGGCGCACAACGATATCCACCGATTGGCCATCGGCAATGCCCGGGGCCAGAAACTGACCAAAAGGCGTTTGCGCGAGTGCGCCGGACACTTCAGCGCGCACCACGTTTACGTCACTGAAAAACGCGACGGCGTCGCGATCGGCAGGCGCGTTGAAGATATTGTAAGGCGCGCCCTGCTGCACGATCCGGCCATGGCGCATAAGCGCGATATTGTCGGCCATACGCATGGCCTCTTCGGGTTCGTGAGTGACCAGCAAAACGGCCGTATCCGCCTCGCGCAGAACCTCTAGCGTTTCATCGCGAATACCATCACGCAGCCGGTTATCGAGGCCCGAAAACGGCTCGTCCATGAGCATGATCCGCGGACGTGGTGCCAAGGCCCGGGCGAGCGCCACGCGCTGTTGTTCCCCACCCGAGAGTTCATGCGGAAACTTGGCGGCATACCCCTCTAGCCCCACGCGCTCCAAAAGCTCTCCGATGCGCTTGTCTTTCTCCGCTTTGTCGCCACTCAGACCAAAAGCCACGTTCTCGCCCACGCGCAGATGCGGAAAGAGTGCGAAATCCTGAAACATCAGCCCGATATTGCGCCGCTCAGGCGGGATGCGGAACACTGTGTCACAGACCAGATTGCCGTCGACCCAAATCTCGCCCTCGTCCTGCATTTCCACGCCTGCGATCATGCGCAAGGTTGTCGACTTGCCGCAGCCCGAGGGCCCCAGAAGACATGTCACCTGCCCGGGCTGTACTTCGAGCGACACATCATCCACGACAACACGCCCCTCATAGCGACGCATCAAATGCTTGGTCTCAAGTCGTGGAGCCGTCTCTTGCAACCTGGTCTTCTCCAGTTTCCCGATCAAAACAATCGGATAAGTCTTGGCCAGATAGCAACCCCGCATGGCCTGCGCAAGAGAGCCGCAGCGTTTCACAGCGCATCGCATTTCTTTCAAATGCCCGTGAAATGCCCAAAAGGTAGGGTTTTCCTAACTTCGTTTTTCCCCTGACCGACCCCAGATTAATCAGCACAATGATTTAAGATCTTATGAAAGACCGAAGACATGCGTACATTTCTGATTGCCTCACAAGTTCTTATCCTGTGCTGCGTGGCCCTGATCGGCGCCACAAGCGGCGCACAAGACGCCAATGCCTGTGCTGTGAACGAAGTGCCTGCTGCAGGCCACTGCCAGCCGACGCGCTGATCAGTTCTTGGCGCGTTCGATGGCCGGGCGAATTTCGCTATCCATCACGCGCTCTGTGATCGGTCCAGCAAAGCGCAGCACGATCTCGCCCTGACCGTTGATGACATAGGTCTCAGGCACGCCGTAGAGACCCCAATCAAGCCCCATGCGCCCGGTGGTGTCGGCCCCTATCCCAGCATAGGGGTCTCCCAATTCCTCCAGAAACCCAATCGCATTTCCTGGATTGTCTTTGTAATTCACGCCGTAAATCGTGATGCCTTCTTCGGCAAGCGCCGTGAGATGCGGGTGTTCGACGCGGCAGGGCGCGCACCAGCTGGCCCAGAAATTCACTAGTTTCACACCGTCTTCGCGCAAGGTCGCGTCCTCAAACAGCGGCTTTTGCGCCAGTTGCTCCAGTGCCACGACAGGCGCCTCGCGCCCTTCAAAGGCCGACGGCAGTTCATTGGGGTTCTCGCGCTGCATTCCAACAAAGAACACCCCGGCCAGAAGCATGAAGATGACGGGTGGCGCGATCATCAATGGGGACACTTTAGCCATCTGATTGTCCTTTACCTTCAATCTCTTCGAGGTCTTTTTTGACTTTCCCAGCCCGGCGCCAGCTGACGATGACCAGCAGCATCAGAAGCAAAAGCGACACCGCATAGGCGGACAGGACCGCGTCGGAGTATTTGCCAAGATCAGGGATCATGCGGTCAGCCTTTCGCGGGCCATAAGCGCACGCATCCGGCGGGCGCGAATCTCGGTCTGGGTGCGCAGGAAGACCAAGGCAATAAACAAGAGCACAAACCCCGCAATGCAGATGAGCAGCGGGTGATAGAACACGTCGTGCACATTCTCTTCCTTATCCAGGCTCAAAGATGCCCCCTGGTGTAACCCCTGGTTCCAGAAATTCACCGCATAGCGACTGAGAAGTGCAAAGACAGAGCCGACAAGACACAGGATCGACGTCAGATCCGCCGCTGTGTCGTCATTTTCAATCGCTTCCCAAAGCGCGATATAGCCCAGATAGAAGAGGAACAGGATTAAAAAGGACGTGAGCCTTGGATCCCAGGCCCACCAGGTGCCCCACATCGGCTGACCCCAGATCGCCCCGGTGGCCAGAGCAATCAGCGTCATGACCATGCCTATAGGTGCTGCAGCACGGGCGGCCAAGGCGCTCACGTGATGGCGGCGCACGATCCACATGAGCGAAGCCACCAGCATCATCAGCCAGGCGTTGATCGCCATCAGCGCCGAGGGCACGTGCAGGTAGATGATCTTGACCGTGCTGCCCTGCCGGAAATCATCAGGCGTAAAGAAAAAGCCCCAGATGAGGCCTGTCACAAGACAAATCAGTGCGGATCCGAACAGCCAGGGCAAAAACCGGCTGGTCGTGTCGATGAACTTCTTGGGATTCGCATATTCCCAAAGTGACGCCACGGGTTCTCCTCCCCTTCTTTCTCAGCGCAGGTTAACTCTCAATACCGCAGCCGCGGCAAAAGGCAAAAGCGCGATGGTGCCGCAGGTGATCCCCGCCAGCATCAGCATGGGTGTGGTTGTGTCAAACCCGTCCACCCCGCGCCGGGCCGCCTCGGCACCAAAGATCAATGTGGGGACATAAAGCGGTAAAACAAGCAGGCTGAGAAGCAGTCCACCGCGTTTCAGCCCCACGGTAAGTGCCGCGCCAAATGTGCCAATCATGCTCAGCGCCGGTGTGCCCAGCAAAAGCGACAGGATCAGAGGGCCGTATCCGGCTGCAGGCAGGTTCAAAAGAACCGCCAGAATCGGTGCGGCCAAGACCAAAGGCAGGCCGGTGGTCAGCCAATGCGCCAGAGCCTTGATGGCGGCGATGGCCTCCATTGGCAAAGGCGCGGTGGCCAGAAGATCCAGCGAGCCGTCCTCCCAGTCGAGCGCGAAGATGCGGTCAAGCGAGAGCAGGCAGGCCAGAAGCGCACCAATCCATAGGGTACCCGCCGCGATACGCGACAAAAGTTCCGATTGCGGGCCGACCCCAAAGGGCACCAACACGACGACGATCAGGAAAAACGCGAGACCCAGGCCAAATCCGCCCCCAGCCCGGATTGCCAGCCGTATGTCACGTAACAGCAGCGCCTTCACAGGAAGGCCTCGTCAAACTCATCGAGCTGCGCTGCACTGGCGCGGAACGGTGTGACATCCAGCGTCTTCGCCTCATCAAGCCCTAGGTCGATATGCGTGGCCAAAAGTGCTGAGCCGCCCTTTCCCAGATGAGTGCGAATGACTTCGGCGAACATCTCAACCGCACGCACATCAAGCGATACGGTCGGTTCGTCCAGCACCCAGATGGGCCGCCCCGTGACCAAAAGCCGTGCAAGCCCAAGGCGACGTTTCTGCCCCGCGGAGAGAAGCCCCGCCGGACGGCTGCGCAAAGCATTGAGATCAAAAGCGTTCATGGCCGAGGCAATGTCGTTCTGCCCAAAAATCTGCGCCCAAAACTCGAGATTTTCCTCGACCGTCAGCGTGGATTTCAACCCATCCGCATGCCCAGCATAGACCAGCGTATCCGGGGCCGCGTCGACCTGCCCCTCAAGCGGCGGCTGCAACCCTGCGATGGTGCGCAAAAGCGTCGTCTTGCCAATCCCATTGGGTCCCCGCAGCACCAACGCTTCGCCGGGCGACAGCGAAAAACTCACACCTTCGAGCACGCGAATACCGCCACGGGTGATGCTGAGGTTTTGGACGGTCAGGGTCATGAAACGTCCATAGCTGAAAGGATGACGCGCCGAAAGATCGTTCCTTTGTTGGCATTGGGCATAGTTGGACATCTCATATCGGGCCTACAGATACGCTGCGCCAAACTATCAACACATTGATCTAAGACAATGCCATCATTGGTTTTTCAACTTTAGATGTAGTGCCGAGGTGATTGACACCTCTGTTTGAACAAAAGGGCTATTGGACGTGGAAGGCGCGGTTCTGCTTTTGTTGTTGCTCATCGGGGCGGTCGCCACTGCATATAAGATGTGCGGTGATTTTGGCGAGAAGACAGCGCCCAGGGAAGAACCCGCAACAACAGAAGACCTGCCCAAGCTTCGTGCTCCTGGGCGGCATGCGACGTTCGACCCCCAAAGCGCCAAGCCAGTTACCAAGGCACGTGTCATCAAAGGACGGGCCTATATCGTCGATGGTGATACTGTTGTCATCCAGAAGACCCAGATACGTCTCTTTGGTGTTGATGCGCCGGAAATGAACCATCCCTATGGGATCAAGGCCAAATGGGCGCTTGTCGCATTGTGCAAAGGCCACACCATACGCGCCGAAGTCACCGAGATCGACCACTACGGGCGAACCGTGGCGCGCTGTTATCTTGAAGACGGGCGAGACCTTTCTGCGGAAATGGTGAAATGTGGATTGGCGATAGACTGGGCAAAATATTCTGGCGGGTGTTACCGCAGGCTGGAAGTTCCAGATGCGCGCAAGAAAATGTGGCTGGCAGATGCGCGCCAGAAGGGACGCATGTTTGTTTGGGAGCAATTCGAAGCAAAACAGCGCACGCGCAACGCGAACCAATGATGTAGGTAACTCCTCAAACCCCCAAAAGCGCCGCGGCGACCCGGCGGCCTTCGGAGACGAGCACGTTGTAGGTGCGGGCTGCGGCGGGGGAGTTCATGGGTTCGACCCCTATGCCTGCGGCCTCGATGGCCTCGCGAAAGGCAGTGGGCACGTGGGCGGTCTCTGCGCCCGTACCAATAAAGAGCACGTCGATCTCATCTTTGAGCGTCAGCAACGACGCGGTATCTTCGTACCCACCCCAGTCAAACGTGCCGCCAGGGTGGACACAAACAGGCGCTTTGGCCACCTCACCGCCGACGCGAAAGAACCCCGGACCGTAGCCGTCGATGGGTTGGGCATCGGTGAACGTCACTTCGCTGAGGCGCATGTGGTTTATCCTCCCCAGAATGGCAGGCCTATGATGGCAGAGAGCGCAATGACCAAATAGGCGATGCCGCGGTAGATTTTTTCCTGTCCCGGACGGAACAGCCAGCCGCCCAGAATGTTGCCCAAAAGATAGGGCACCATAACGCAAAAGCCCAGCACGAGGTTGCCCGGCTCGAGCCGATCATAAAGCCAGAAGACCCCCAGCATGAGCAGGTCGACCGCTACGAGGTAGAGCATAAGCGTCGCGCGCACCACATGAGCGGGATGGGTGCTGGCCATGTAGAGCATGATCACAGGTGGACCGGGCAAACCCGTCGAGCCGCCCAGAAAACCGCCCAGCATACCTGTGCCGGTGATCAGGCGTGGGGTGAGCGCACCGCGATAGCGGTAGCCGGATATGAGCAATACAAGGAGGGCCAATGCAATGAGTGAAACGGCGTACCGAAAGGCCTCCGCTGGCACTTGCGCGAGGACGAGAACACCGATTGGCAAGGCAATGACCAATCCCAGGACAAGTCGGGACATATCGCCCGGATGGCGATCCCTCAGCGCCCGGGGCACATTGGGCAGCGGCCCGAAAAGATCCATCACCAAAAGCGTGGTGAGGGCGGCAAAAGGGCCCAGGAACGTGCCAGCCACCGGCAGGTACACCATCGCCGTGCCAAATCCCGAGAACCCCCGCACAAGCCCTGCGGCCAGTGCCGCACCCAAGAGCCAGATCAGCCCCGGCTGTGCCAGGGCCTGAGACCAAAGCTCAGGCATCTACGTTGGCGAACTGCGTGCCTGCGGTGGTATCGGGTTTGGACCAGTCGCGCTTGACCCCCAACCAGAGAAGCACCGCACTGGCCACGAAGATCGAGGAATAGGTCCCCACGATCACGCCCCATATCATCGCAAAGACAAAGCCCCGGATCACGTCGCCTCCCAACACGTAAAGTGCCATCAACGCCAGAAGCGTGGTGACCGAGGTCATGACAGTCCGGCTGAGCGTTTCGTTGATCGAGATATTGAGCACCTCGGAGAGGTCTTTTTTCTTGTACTTGCGCAGGTTCTCTCGCACCCGGTCAAAAACGACCACCGTGTCGTTGAGCGAATAACCCACAATCGTCAGAAGGGCGGCGATGATGGCGAGGTCAAACTGAATTTGCAGCTCTGAGAATATGCCTATGGTCAGCCACACATCATGCACAAGAGCAAGCACCGCGCCCACCGCAAACTGCCACTCAAACCTGAGCCAGATATAGACCAACACCGCCGCAATCGCGAGCAGCACGGCGATGACCGCGGTTTGAATAAGTTCGCCGGATACTTTTGGCCCAACGCTATCCACTGCAGTGAATTTCAGGTCAGGGACGACCTCTTGAAGTGCCGCCTCCACGGATCGGATAACTTCCGGCGTGACAGCTTCTTCGCCTTCCTGTGCCTGAATACGGATCATCGCGACATTTTTATCCGGACCGAACGTCGGATCAAAAATCTCGGTAATCGACACATCGCCTAACTCCAGCTGTGTGATCGCGTCGCGATATTGGCCGATATCGACGGTTTGCGCGCTTTCGGTCCGGATCGTGGTGCCGCCCCGGAAATCGATGCCGAAGTTCAGACCTTGCAGGAAGAATGAGATCACCGCCACGATGATGAACACGCCCGAAAGGCCCAGTGACATTTTCCAGCGCTTGAAGAAATCGATGCTGGTTTCTTTCGGCACAAGACGCAGGGCGCGGCCCTGAAGCACAGTCTTGGGGCGTTTGCGCTCAAACCAGATGATCACGATCAGGCGCGTGACGAAGATCGCCGTAAAGACCGACGTGATGATCCCCAGACCCAGCGTGATGGCAAAGCCTCGCACGGGGCCAGAGCCCATGGCATAGAGGATCAGCGCCGTAATGAACGTGGTGATGTTGGCGTCGGTAATGGCGCTGAGTGCTTTTTCATAGCCCAACTCGATGGCACGCGCCGGGCCTTTGGCGGTTTTGAGTTCCTCGCGTATGCGCTCAAACACAAGCACATTGGCATCCACCGCCATCCCGATGGTCAGCACGATCCCGGCAATACCGGGCAGCGTCAGCGTCGCGCCAATGAGGCTCAGCAAGCCAAAGATCAGACCCACGTTGATCAGAAGCGCGATGTTGGCAAAGAGACCAAAGAGGCCATAGCTCGCCCACATAAAGGCCAGCACGAGGCCGAAGGCGACAATGCTGGCGATCTTGCCTGCCTCAATACTGTCGGCCCCCAGTTCCGGCCCGACGGTGCGCTCTTCGAGAAACTCCAGTTCCGCAGGCAAGGCCCCTGCCCTGAGAAGCACGGCAAGATTGGTGCTGTCCTCAACCGTGAACCGCCCGGTGATGATACCCGTGCCGCCGGGAATATGGCTCTGGATCACCGGCGCGCTGATCACCTCGTTGTCGAGCACAATCGCAAAGGGGCTGCCAATATTGGCGGCGGTATAGTCACCAAATTTGCGGCCACCCGCCGGGTTAAAGCGGAAAGAGACTGCAGGCAGACCGTTTTGGTCAAAATCCGGCTGCGCGTCGACCAGTTCTTCGCCGGTGACCACCGCGGCGCGTTCGACGATGTAAAAGACACCCTCTTCATCAAGTGAGGGCAGGATTTCATTGCCCGCACCGGGAGGGTCATTGGGGTTGCCCGTCCGGCCCACGACAGGCTGAAACGTCAGCTGAGCGGTAGTGCCGATGATCTCTTTGAGTTCTGCCGCGCTGCCGACGCCGGGCACTTGAATAAGGATACGATCCGCGCCCTGGCGCTGGATGGTCGGCTCTCGCGTGCCCATCTCGTTGATGCGGCGTTCGATAATCTCGCGCGCGGTGCGCACGGTTTGCTCGTCACTGGCTTGCCGCTCGGCTTCGCTCAGCGTGACAACGATTGTGTCACCTGCAGCTGCGACGTCGATATCGCTTGAGGATACACCGGAAAGCGGGTCGAAGATTGGTTGCGCCAGACCACGTACAAGCCCCGCGGCATATTCAATTTCCTCAGGCTTTTCGACCAGTCGCACGCGCAGTTCTGCGGCATCTGTAGGTTGCAAGCGAATGGGGCCGACACGGCTACGTTCCTCGCGCAACAAATCCCGTATTTCCGGCCACATGGCCTCGATCCGCGCCTGATAAACATCTTCCACCTGCACCTCGGCCAGAAGGTGTGCGCCACCGCGCAGATCAAGTCCAAGATTGACAAGGCCTGATGGCATCCAGCTTGGCCAGCTGGCTGCCTGTGCCTCAAGCTCTGCTCCCGTCGCGCCCTGTTCGAGGGCGACCATGGCGTCGTTATGCGTCTCGACCTTTGTATAGAACCCATTGGGCGAGGCCAGCAGCAGCCCAAGCGCCACCAAGCCCCAAATCACCACGCGCTTCCAGAGGTCAATTTGCAGCATTATGATGCCTTTTCAAAAGGATAGAGAGGGTTCCGTGACAGGGTCAGATCACCCTTCGGCAGGCTCGGTTTTGGAGAGCACTTGGGCGATTGTCTGTTTGACCACCCGCACCCGGACGCCATCGGCAATCTCGACCTCAACCTCTTCGGCCTCTTTCACCTTGGTGACCTTGCCGATGAGACCGCCTTGCGTCACCACCTGATCGCCACGCCGCAGGGCCGCCACCATGGCCTGATGCTCTTTCAGCTTTTTCTGCTGGGGACGGATCAGAAGGAACCACATGATCGCGAAGATCAGGATGAGCGGGACAAACTGGGCGAAAGCTTCCATGCGAAAATTATCCTTATTCGGGGGCCGCGGGCGCCCCCGCGAATTGGCGGGAACCTATGTCTGGTGCCGCACATTTGCAAGGCGGAAAGGCGCGTCGGTATCACGTCGGTATTGCGTCGGTATCACGTCGGTGCAAATGGCGTGGCGCGCGATAATCGACTGGTTACATCTCTGCGATAGTTGTTTATCAGGTGCCAGACGATTCACGAGCCAACCAAGGACCTGACCGATGCATGACATTCGTGCCATTCGCGAAAACCCATCCGCCTTTGATGCAGCCATGGCGCGGCGCGGGGTGTCGGGAGCGTCAGGCAGTATCCTGAAGGTGGATGAGGCGCGGCGCGCCAAAATCCTAGCCGCCGAAACAGCGCAGGCCGATCAGAACAAGGCCGCCAAAGAGGTAGGCGCGGCCAAAGCCAAGGGCGACGAGGCCGAGTTTGAGCGGCTGCGCACGCTGGTGGGCGATAAGAAGGCGGAAGTCGCGGCGATGCAGGCCGAGGCCAAGGCGCTGGATCAGGAATTGACCGATCTGCTCATGGGCCTGCCGAACCTGGCGCTTGAGGATGTGCCCGATGGTGAGGACGAGGACGATAATGTCGAGATCAAACGCTGGGGCACACCACGTGCGTTTGATTTTGATGCGCGCGAGCATTTTGAGATCGAAGGCGTGAAGCCGGGTATGGATTTCGAGACCGCGGCAAAGCTCAGCGGATCACGTTTCGTCGTCATGTCCGGCGGTGTGGTGCGCATTCACCGGGCGCTGGCGCAGTTCATGATCGACACGCATGTGGAGGAAAACGGGCTCTCCGAGACCTGGACGCCGGTGCTGGTGCGGCCTGAGATGATGTATGGCACCGGGCAGCTGCCGAAGTTCGGTGAGGATTCCTATGAGACCACCAATGGTTGGTGGCTGGTGCCAACGGCCGAGGTGACGCTCACCAATATCGTGCATGACAGCGTGGTGGAGGAAGGATACCTGCCCCGCCGCTATGTGGCGCATACGCAGTGTTTCCGCTCTGAGGCAGGCAGTGCGGGTAAGGATACGTCTGGTATGTTGCGCCAGCACCAGTTCGAAAAGGTCGAGATGGTGTCTGTGACGCATCCGGATCGGTCTTTGGAGGAACACGACCGCATGACGCGCTGCGCCGAGGGCATTCTGGAAAAGCTTGGTCTGCCCTACCGCACGATTGTGCTTTGCACCGGCGACATGGGCTTTGGCGCGCGCAAGACGCATGACATCGAGGTCTGGCTGCCGGGGCAAAACACCTATCGTGAGATCTCCTCGGTGTCTGTGTGCGGCGATTTTCAGGCGCGGCGCATGAATGGCCGGTTCAAGCCAGCCGATGGCGGCAAGCCGCAGTTTGTGCATACGCTAAACGGGTCAGGCCTCGCCGTGGGGCGGTGTTTGATTGCGGTGTTGGAGAACGGTCAACAGGCGGATGGGTCTGTGGAACTGCCCGACGTGTTGCATCCGTATTTGCGCGGCAAGACCCGGTTGTTGGCGGATGGGTCGTTGGGGTGAGTTATGGTTGAGCTATGACTGCATCGCGGACGAAGCTGCCATTTGAATAAATCCCGTCCTGAAAACTGGACCCGACAGGATATCCCTGCCAATCACAGCGTCTGCGAGATCAATTGTCCCTCGAAAGCACGAAGCTCTGGAAAGCTTAACGGACTTTCACGACCTGCAAGACTGGGAAACACGTCATTGAGTTCTGCGAGTTGTTCCGGGCTCAGTGTACTAAGGGCTTCCTCTCCAAAGTGGAGCGATTCAACCGGGCAATTCTCGGCAAACACCACTTCATGATTATCGAGCGCGAGGTGCCAGTATTCCAAGTCTTCCACCTCCCCACCACACGTGTAGACGTTTCTGAAGTTAATCAGGTTTTTCGCGCTCACGAACGCAGAGGCCTCTCCAAAGAAAACATCCAACTTTGCGTTTTCGACAAGAACGCGGTGCTGAGGCGACAACATAAGATTCTTTGACGGCACTCCGGGCGAAAAGGTATCGGCCTCAATTGCGATAGGTTCCAGTTGAGAGTTCCCACGACGTCTTTCTTTGCTGATCTTTGAGGCAGCGATCCAGCGAATGGGTTGCGCGCCATTGTCACGCGTCAAAACTTTGTCACCGACCATTAAGGTCTCAATCCGGCGCGGCCCGTCTTCGGTCAAAATTTCAGTGCCACGCATGAAACACACTTCATTTTCGCCAAAAATCGTAATTGTGACTTGATGTGTATCGATGACTGCCGTGCCATTGACTGTAGAAGCGAAGCCATTCGCTGAATTGTAAGATACATCAGTGACCCGGACATTGAACGTAATGTCCAGACTGTCTCCGCGATCAAGCCCATCCAGCGCAGGGTCGTCTGAATCGACCACAAAGCTCCAGGTGTAGCCGCCTTCACCGTTTGCGGTGTTTTGTGTGATGGTAAGCGTGCCAAAGGTGGGCGCTGACAGAATAGTATATCCACCTGGCAACCACGAGTAGATCCCCGGCTCATTGTTCGCGACTGTCCCGCTTGCAGTGATATTCCCCGCGCCGTTGAGACCTTCTGTTATGCTTGCGGTCGTTGGACCTGACAAACTGACCATTCAAAAATCCCGTACCATCATCCACCGAGGGCTGAGGCGCTCCATCAATGCGATTCATTCGAGCTTCAGGGATAGAACAACCAAGGTGCGGAATTTGTGGAACAACTTGGGTAAAAGTTAGGCAGTTCACATTCAAAGTAAGAGGCGCTCAGGGTCTTTTTAGGCTGCAGGTCAAATTCTTCTGGATCTGATTTTCCATTTTGATTCAGGCGTTTCTCTGTACCATTCGAGTATTTTTTTCTGTCCATTATGTACACGGAGAGTTTTCACGCTGTTGGTTTGTACAGTGGCCTTGATGTCTTCAATCACATCACGCCCGTGACCCCATGGTGCCATAATATCCATGACCCAAAGCTGCTTGCCGGATTGCCAATCATCAAAGCTATCCAGCCCGCCACCCGAAACATGCTTTTCTTCCGTCGTTTTATTGAGAAGCGCCCAAGTGACCATTCCGCGCGGGACGTTCTTGGCACGATAGACGTTGAATTGCTTAAGATATACCGGCGGTTCGAATGAACGCGCTATCGCGCGCGCAGACCAAGCACCATAAAGGTCCGAGTAAAAAGCAAGAAAGGCGATTTCACCAAATACGCGCAGGATATCGTCGTTCGGATAAAGCGGAGAAACATTGATGAGTCCGCCGGAATCTGTTTGCTCTGTCATGTCTCACCCCGCTTCCTAGCGAAACTTGTTGTTCTATTTGGTGTCACAACACGCTAGCGTTTCAATGAAAGATAATAAAGTTAGCAGGAACGAGTTTGGCACAAAGTCCAGCAGAGAGTGATCAGGACAAAGAGCTTGCTTTTCCAGAAGCACCTGAAACAAAAACCGGGCAAATCAAACTGCTGCCGAGCCCAGGGTTTCGCAAATGGTTGTCTCAGAACAAAGTCTCTTTGGCCTTTAATACTTACCACATCGGTAAGCTGTTCATGATTGGCTTGGACCAGGCGGGGAAATTTGTTTTTTCAGATGCAAACTTTCAAAGATCCATGGGATTGAGTTTGCACGATGGTACCTTGTGGATGGCGGGCTACAAACAAATTTGGCGTTTAGAGAACTTTCTCGATAAAGGACAAGAATCCCAAGGACATGATGCGATTTTTGCCCCTATCGGTGCGACAACAACAGGATACATTAACCTTCACGATGTCCGCGTGAGCGACAGCGGCGTTTACTTCACCTCCTGCCAGTTCAACTGCGTGGCAAAGCTTCATGAGAAATGGAGTTTTGAGCCCATATGGAAGCCGAGTTTCATAAGCGAATTTGCTTATGGTGACCGATGCCATTTGAACTGTCTGGAGTTAGAGTACGGCGCACCAAGATACGTGACTTGCTTTGCAGACACAGATACCGAAATGGGCTGGCGCGTGCTTCCGAAAAGCAACTGCACAGGGCTCCTCATTGATGTTCAGTCTGGCAAGATACTCTGCGACACGCTTCATATGCCACACTCACCCCAGCTGCATAGAAACAAGCTTTACGTCGCCAACAGTGGCATGGGCGAGCTGGCCGAAGTCGATCGCAAAACCGGAAAGTACAACCCGATTTGTTTCATCCCGGGCTTTACCCGGGGGCTTTCCTTCTGGAAGGACTACGCACTCGTTGGCGCGTCCAAACCACGGCGTCAGGGGGTTTTCGAAGGAAACGACGAAACACCCTTGAACCAAAAGCTCCAAGAGCAAGGGCTCGAACCGGAGTGTTCCATTTCTGTGGTCAATCTGAAGACAAGGGAAATCGAGCACAAAATCGTCATCGAAGGCGTCGCATCTGAAATTTATGATGTGTGCATTCTTCCAGGGCTTCGCAGACCTCTTGTTGTTGATCTGGAAAGCCACGCTTTGAATACGATGTTTCGGCCGTCACGGCTGTACATTTAGCCTAAAGGACTAAAACTTGGAATAGAGTGCTCTCACGGAAATTCCGCTTTGGGCTCACAGCCGCCATTGGCAGCTGAGCGAACGACACGGTCTTTGCCAATTGGATTGCGAAGACGCGTGATGGCCAGACCGCGCGGTGGCGACCTGCCATTGGATCAGATCACTTTATAGCAGCCAAGTATGCAAATTCTTCGATCAAAGCTCCCACGTGGGCCAATCGCCAGCCCGTCGCACCAAAGGTGCGCCGACTCTCATTGGTACGCTTCCGGCGTAACGGGCGGTCTGGCGGCTGCGCGGCGGCGCTACGCGCCTTGAGTTCGCGCGAGGGGAGTCATCTTGGGCTCACGACTCACTTTGATCGCTTCGCGGGCTTAGATTTCCCAAAAGAGCCGTGACGGCAGCGGGACGGGGGACGGCACTGCCTTGCTTTTTCTTTGCGCTTTTGCTCAGCCAAGTCTTTCTGCCAAATATTCGTTGCGCGACCATCAACAAAGCGCCGTCTTTGGCACGACGGGGCCGCGCTTCTCGATGCCGTGCCGGAGTGAAATGAATAGATGCGCTTGGAGGGCTCAAATTGATCCTCCAACCTGCTGCCCTGACCACAAGAAATCAACTGTATGCCTTCAAAATCATCTCGCGTCGGTCAGTTACACAAACGCATGGCTCTCCTCATTCAACTTTTTGGTTGATCAAATTACATCAAGTTGTTATTCACCCATATGGTTGAACAAGAATCACCGCCACAACTCACAGAGCTGTTTAAGGCCACCAGCGACCCCACACGCCGCGCCATCCTGACCCTTCTGGCCCAGCACGGGCCGCTGCGGGTCACGGATATTGCCGGGCATTTCGACATGTCCCTGAACGCAGTCTCCAAGCACATTAAGGTGCTGGAGGTCGCAGATCTGGTGCGCCGGCGCACGGAATGGCGCGAGCACCTGATGGAAGTGAACATGGAGCCCCTGCGCGCCATCGACCTGTGGTTTGACGATTTGCGTTCGATCTGGGCCCTCCGGTTGGAGGCCCTCGATGACATTCTCAAAAAGGAAAAATCCGAATGACAATAGTTGAAAAAGACCTTGTTCTTACGGTCGAACGCACATTGAGCGCGCCGCCTGAAGCGGTTTTTGACGCCTGGCTGAATCCCGAGATGCTGACAAAATTCATGTGTCCCGGTCCAAACGCGACCACACCCGAAGCCGCAACCGACCCTAAAGTCGGGGGGCGGTTTGATCTGATCATGAAAAACGGTGACGAGGCCCTGCCCCATGGTGGTGTCTACAAGACGATCGACCGTCCACGACAGATCGTGTTTACCTGGGAAAGTCCGTTTAGCGTTGAAGGTAGCGAAGTGACCATCGAGTTCACGCCCAAAGGGCGCGGGACGCATGTGCGCCTGACCCATATCCGCTTTGCAACCGAAGAGCTGCGTGACAACCACAACGCCGGCTGGACCGCGATTCTGGAAAAGCTCGATAGCGAGCTTTAAGACCTGCCTGCCCGGCGCGGTTGCGGCCGCGTCGGGATTTCCTTGAGCAATCCACCCACCCCCATCGCGGCAAAATCACGGTCAGCAATCGGCACGCCACAAGCCACCCGCGCCAGCACCCAGTCGGCGCCATGCAGCACTGGCGAACGCGCGCTATTGGGCAGGCCAATGACCGGTTGGTCCTTCAGATTCCCCAGAAAAAGCAGATTACCGGGGTCCACTGGAATGCCAAAGCGCGTGACCTCTCCGCCTGCCTCACGCAGGGCCTCAGGCGCGGTGTCGCGCGCATCGGATGTGGCCGAGCCGGTGAGGATCAGGATGATATCCCCCGACGCCGAGGCAATCGCGTCTGACAAAGCCGGAACCTCGTGCGGGCAGCTTAGTGTCTGGCTCAGCCGCATCCCCAACCCCGAGAGCCTGTCGCGAATGGCTTCCACCCCGCGCAGGCCCGGCCCCTCGGCGGTGTCGCTGACAATCAGGCTGGCCGTCGCATAGCGCGGTGTTGCCAAGCGGATTGCATCACGCGCTGATTTGGCCGCCTGAGTGAGAGCGGTCTCGGGCACGCCATAAGCTATGATCTTGACCGTCGCGACCATGCCGCCTGCGTGCACCTGAAAATATGGCGCGACGGTTGCCAGAGTGATCGTGGGGTCAATTTCATTGGCCGCTGTTACTTTGTCGGCATCAACAAGCACCACGCCCGGCGCATCAGCAATCAGGTTGACACGACCCGTGAACGGCTGGCTCAGGCTTAACTTCTCGGCATCTCCAAGCGTGGCCTTGGCCAAAACCTGCGCCGCGAGGTCTTCATGCACATCGCCAGTTTCAAGCTCAGCCACCGTGACGTGGGTCAAACCCGCTGCGCGGAGGCGCTCAACATCCTCGGCGCGCAATACCTGCCCTTTGCGCAGGCGCCCATCGGCAAGACGTTCAGAGTGGGCAAGGATCGCTCCCTCTGCACTGGCCAAAGGAACAGAGGCAAATTTCATGCGCCCCGCCTCAGCACACCGATCATCTGCGCAAGGATTGCCACGGCAATCTCGGACGGGCTCGTCGCGCCGATGTCCAGCCCAATCGGGCCATTGATGCGGGCAATCTCTGCCTGCGAGAATCCTTTCTCTTCAAGGCGCGACACCCGCTTGGCATGGGTCCGGGTTGAGCCGAGCGCGCCGATGTAAAACACAGACGAACGCAGCCCCGCTTCCAGTGCGGGATCATCAAGCTTGGGATCATGCGTGAGCAACACCAGCGCCGTGCGGGTATCAAGCCCATAGGCCGCCACGCCCTCATCAGGCCAATCATGCAGGATTGTCTCACCGGGAAAGCGCGCCTCTGAGCCAAAGCTTTCACGGGGGTCAATGAGCAGCGGATCAAACCCCGCAATCCGCGCCATGGGCACCAGCGCTTGGGCAATATGCACAGCCCCCACGATGATCAGCCGCAAGGGCGGGTTGTGGATGGCCACAAACGTCTCGCCGTCGTCCTCAAACCCCGAGCGGTCCATACGGAAACGCTCGGCAAATCCCTCACGCACCAGCCGTCGTTCGGCGTTGATACCCGTTATACAGGCCACTGGCCGACGCGCCGCGCGTGCCTCGACCAGCCCCTCCAAAAGGGCGACGGGCATCACCGTGCCAATTGGTTCCACCAGAACCCGGATCGTCCCGCCACAGGCCAAACCAACGGCAAAAGCATCGCCATCGCTCACGCCATATTCCAACATGACCGGCTTGCCCTCTTCTATGGCATCCAACGCCTCGGCTACCACCGCACCCTCGACACAACCACCCGAGACCGACCCTTCGATCTCGGCCTCGCCGGAGATCACAAGCTGGCTGCCCACACGCCGCGGCGCACTGCCCCAGGTTTCCACGACTGTGGCCAGCGCCACGCCCTTGCCCGCGCGGTGCCAATCGAGGGCGATTTCAGGGATGTTGTCGAAGCGGTCTGTCATGATGGCACTATGATCCGGCCCACGCAGCAGTACAAGGCTCAGAGCGCTGCCAATAACCGGGCCTTTTCGCCCAGATCACCGGGCTTTGAAATCGCTGCGGCCAGATCCTCGAGCGTGGCAATGGAGTGCCCTGCACGAAACGCATCCACATGCGGCAACATGGCACGGATACCCGTGGCGCGCGGCGCAAACCCGTCCCAGCGCAAGAGCGGGTTGAGCCAGATCAGGCGACGGGACGACAAGTGCAGCCGCTCCATCTCGCGGCCCAGATCCTTGGCCTCGCCCCGGTCGAGACCATCGGTGATCAGAAGCACCACCGCCCCCTGCCCCATCACCCGCCGCGACCAGTCTCGGTTGAACGCATGCAGGCACGCCCCAATCCGCGTGCCACCTTCCCAGTCCTGCGCCTCCTGGCCCGCCGCGGCCAGCGCGGCATCCACATCACGGGTGGCCAGATGCCGGGTGATGTTGGTGAGCCGCGTGCCAAAGGTGAAGGCATGCACCTTGGCCCAGCCCGCGCCTTTCTCGTTCGCCACCGCATGCAGAAAATGCAGCACCATGCGGCTGTACTGGCTCATCGAGCCGGAAATATCGCAGAGCACCACCAGGTTGGGCCAGCGCGGGCGCGGTTTTTGCAAGTGAATGCGCCGCATCTCCCCACCCCGCCGCATCGCCGCGCGCAGGGTCTTGCGGGCGTCAATGCGATGGCCGGTATGAGAGGGCATCCCTCGGCGCGAGCCAAAAGGTTTGACCCGCAGCCTCAGCTTGGCCAGCATGCGCTTGGCTTCGGCGATCTCGGATGTGCTCATCTGCTCAAAATCCAGCGTCTTGAGCTTTTCCTCGCGGCTCATGGTGAGCGAGGCGTCGATCTCGATCAGCGTCTCTTCGCCCTCATCGTCGCGCGCCTCTGGCACCTCCGGCTCAATACCATCCAAAAGCGCCTCTGCCGCACGCTTCTCGGCTGCCTTTGCCGTCCGATCTTCCTGCACGCCACGGATCGCAGGCAGCATGAGCGACATCATATGTTCCATGTAGCGTGGATCCCGCCAGTAGAGCCGGAACACTTGGGCAAACACCGCGCGTTGCTCTGGGCGGTTCACAAAACAGGCACGCAGGGTGAAGAAAAAATCCTGTTTCGAGGTAAACCCCGCTGCCTCCACCGCCCGAATGGCATCCATCACCCGTCCCGGCCCCACCGGCAAGCCAGCTTTGCGTAAGGCGCGCGCGAAATGGGTGATGTTGTGCGTGAGCTTGGGGTTTTCGGGGAGATCGAGGGGGGCGTATTCAGGCATATCTATTGATTGGGGGTTTCACCCCCAAGCCCCCAAGGTATTTTTGACAAGAAAGAAGCACTAAGCGATCTCCAAACTCGCCTTCGCCTCATCCAAGATCCGCTTGGCCTCTGATCCCTGCAGCTTGGCAATGTCATCCTGATATTTCAGGATCGCGCCCAGCGTGTCGGCGATAACTTCGGGACTGAGGCTGATCACATCAAGCGCCAGAAGGCATTTGGCCCAGTCTATGGTTTCGGCCACGCCGGGCTTTTTAAACAGATCTTCGGTGCGCAGCTGCTGCACAAAGGCCACCACCTCATGGCTGAGGCTCGCGGCGGCTTCGGGGGCGCGGGCGTGCAGGATCTCGATTTCACGCTCGAAACTGGGGTAATCCACCCAATGATAGAGGCAGCGCCGTTTGAGGGCGTCATGCACCTCGCGGGTGCGGTTTGACGTCAGAACCACAATGGGCGGCTCGGATGCCGCGATTGTGCCCAATTCCGGGATCGTTACCTGAAAATCACTGAGAGCTTCGAGTAGGAAAGCCTCAAACGGCTCGTCTGTACGGTCCAACTCGTCAATCAGAAGCACTGGAGGCCCACCCTCCTGCGGGCGCATGGCCTCAAGCAAGGGGCGCTCGATCAGGAATTCTTCACTAAAGAGCGCTGTGTTCAATGCCTCGCTTTTGACCTCCCCCGCCGCTTCCGCCGCTCGAATGGCGATCATCTGCTGCGCGAAATTCCATTCATAAACCGCGCTCGATGCATCCAACCCCTCATAGCATTGCAGCCGAATGAGCCGCCGGCCCAGCCCGGTGGCTAATGCCTTGGCAATCTCGGTCTTTCCCACCCCGGCCTCGCCTTCCAGGAAAATCGGCCGCCCCAGCCGCAGCGCCAGAAACACAACGGTGCTCAGAGCCCGGTCGCAGACATAGTTCTGCCCGGCCAAAAGCCGATCTACATCGTCTATCGTCTCCAGTGCGGTCATGGGCACTCCTTCCTGCTCAGAGAACTGCATGTCCACCTTCCAAGGTCAAGGCCAGCGCCGCCAAGCCCACACGACCTCGACCCGCCAAAACCCTTCAATTTTCATGATTTTGCCCAGATTGATGCCTAGCGTTTCCCCCAGAAAGCCGCGCAAAGCGGCCCATTGTAGTTTGAGGATCGAGCATGAGTTCCGATTATCCTTCTGTGCTGGACATCTCTTTGTCCGGGCTCAGCTGGGAAGAATGGCTGGAACGGTTGGCCGCCGCCATGCCGCCTGACGGGTATGCGAAATCCTTGGGATCCAAGCACGGCGCTGTCTATATCGCCGGAAAACCGACCCTTCTGGTGAGCTTTGAAGCCTTTGACACCCTGAGCGACACGTCGACTGATGCCCAACCGGTCGGCTGGCAAATGGCCAAGGCTCTGGGCTGGTCGCATCTCTGCCTGACTTGCACAGGGCGCACCTGGTTCCGTGAAGGACGGGTCTACGGCTTTTTCGATGAACTGATTGATGATGGGTTCTTTGAGGAGTTTGATCAGGTGATTTTTTACGGCGCGGGTCCCTGTGGATATGCCGCCGCTGCCTATTCAGTGGCCTCTCCGGGCGCGCGCGTCTTGGCTATTCAGCCGCAAGCCACGCTCGATCCGCGTCTCACCGAATGGGATGACCGGTTTCGCCGCATGCGCCGTCTCGATTTCACCACGCGGTACGGCTATGCGCCAGATATGCTGGATGCCGCCGACAAGGCGTTCATTCTTTACGATCCGGAAATCGAAGAAGACGCCATGCATGCCGCCCTCTTCAAACGCTCCAATGTGACGCGTTTTCGCATGCGATTTATGGGCCCCCGTTTGGATCAGGGACTTATTCGCATGAAAGTGCTGTTGCGCCTACTGGCTCAGATGAGCGCCGACAAGCTCGACATCCTAAGCCTTGCACGCCTGTTCCGTGTCCGGCGCGAAGACCCGCCCTACCTCAAATCTGCCCTGGCAAGGCTGGAGGATGGCGGCCGGCTCTATCTCACGGCTCAGTTTTGCAATCACGTACTGCAGAATACGCCCGGACCACGGTTTCGCCGCGCGCTGCGCGCCGCCTATGAACGTGCAGAGGAACAAAGTGTCTTGATGCCTGAACGGGACTTTCTCTAGCGCATTTCGCGAAAGGCAGGAACGGCTCTGGCGGTTACAGCTTTGATTGTGTAAGCCACAATCCCATGAGCCAGAGCCTGACCATCCCCCGCCCTGATGATTGGCATTTGCACCTGCGTGATGGTGCCGTATTGCGTGCCGTTCTACCCGAAACCGCCCGGCATTTCGGCCGCGCGATCATCATGCCCAATCTGGTGCCACCCGTGGTGACCGGTAAGGACGCCGCCGCCTATCGGGATCGCATTCTGTCGGCGCTGCCGGAGGGCATGGTATTTGAGCCTCTGATGACACTTTACCTGACCGAGGACACCGACGCGGAAGATGTCGCCGCAGCCCACAAAAACGGATTGATCAAGGCGGTGAAACTCTATCCGGCTGGCGCTACCACCAACTCTGCATCTGGCGTAAGAGATTTTGATAAAGTTCGCGGCGTATTGGAAAAAATGGCTGAAATCGACCTGCCGCTTTGTGTCCATGGTGAGGTCACCGATTCTGAGATCGATATTTTCGACCGCGAGGCTGTGTTCATCGATCGCGTTCTGGATCCGCTACGGCGCGCCATGCCGGGTCTGCGGGTGGTTATGGAACATATCACCACGCAGGACGGCGTCGACTACGTGAAAGCAAACAAGGCCGATCTTGGCGCGACCATCACCACTCATCATCTGGTGATCAACCGCAATCATCTTTTGGTGGGAGGCATCCGACCGCATTACTACTGCCTGCCCGTGGCCAAACGCGAAGAACATCGCCTGGCCCTTCGCGCGGCGGCCACCAGCGGCGACGCCCGCTTTTTCCTCGGCACCGACAGCGCGCCGCATACGGATCCCAACAAGGAAAGCGCCTGCGGCTGCGCGGGGTGTTTCACGGCAACCAACACGCTCTCGATCCTGACCGAAGTGTTCGAACAAGAAAATGCGCTCGACAACCTCGCCGGGTTTGCCTCAGAGAACGGCCCCGCCTTCTATGGCCTGCCGGTCAACACCGAGACAGTCACACTGACCAAGGGCGAACCCATTAGCTACCCGCAAAAGATCGACACCGAAGACGGCCCTGTCACTCTGTTCGATCCGCAAATGCCGCTGCATTGGCGGGTGACTTGATCTTTCTTTTTGCTCCAAATATCCCCGCCGGAGGCATCTGCACTCTGCCACTAAGGACCAGCCCATGATTCCAAGCACCTATCCCGACCAAGCCGAGATCGCCCGCCTCACGGCGCGCATGCTTCTGGAAATCGAAGCGGTGCATTTTAACGCGGAAGACCCCTTCACACTGGCCAGCGGCCTTCCCAGCCCGACCTATATCGACTGTCGCAAGCTCATCTCCTTCCCGCGCATCAGGTCCACGCTGATGGATTTTATGACCGTCACCGTGATGCGCAACGCAGGGTTTGAAGCTTTCACCAATATCGCGGGCGGCGAAACCGCAGGCATCCCTTTTTCTGCACTCGTGGCCGAACGCATGGCCCTGCCGATGAGCTATGTGCGCAAAAAGCCCAAGGGATATGGGCGCAACGCCCGGATCGAAGGCGTGATGGGCGAGACTGACCGCGTGCTTCTGGTTGAGGATCTGACTACCGATGGGGGCTCAAAGCTGAGCTTTGTCGATGCCATACGAGAGACAGGTGCCAGCTGTGGCCACACGGCTGTGATCTTCTACTACGGCATTTTTCCTGAGACTGAGAAAACACTCGGGGATCACGGCGTAATG
This sequence comes from Roseovarius sp. S88, assembly GCF_037023735.1. GTDB lineage: Bacteria > Pseudomonadota > Alphaproteobacteria > Rhodobacterales > Rhodobacteraceae > Roseovarius > Roseovarius phycicola. Next base: position 2,329,074 of record NZ_CP146069.1, read on the forward strand.
CTGCATCACCTGTGCACCTGGTGGGACGTGCTGGCCGAGGCGCGGGCGCAGGGTACCTTTGACGCCGCCTCACTTGATGGTGTCGAATCGTTTCTGCAAGACCCGCGCGCCTGGCAGGCCGCGCGCGGCTGAGTCGCGGCACGCCACCTCCGTGTAAAGACAATTTTGCAAAAAATTTTTACGCGCGTTTCCGCCTGCTTGCAGCGTAACTTGAGAAAACGCCAAACGATATGTTGACGTAAACGACTTCTACTCGGCAAGATATGGTATCGAGCGGATATCCACATGCTATCCACATAAAGATACAATTTGCACCGCTCCGACGGTGTTTTGTAAGACACCTCCCCACGGGACATGGGGCTAAAGATGACAGAAATTGCGAGCTTAAACACCAACGATACAGGCGTCGAAAATCTTGAGACGATGCCGCATTCCATTGAAGCTGAACAACAGCTCTTGGGTGCGATCCTGACCAATAACGACATCTATGATCGGGTGGCCAACCTGATCAGCCCGCAGCATTTCTACGATCCCGTCCATGCGCGGATATTCGAGACCGCGGCAGCGCGCATCGCCAAGGGCAACCTGGCCTCTCCAGTGACGCTGAAAACCTTTCTCGAAGATGACGAGGGACTGAAGGAACTTGGCGGCCCGGCCTATCTTGCACGACTGGCCGGTGCCGCCATTTCTGCCTTCGCCGCGCGCGATTATGCACAGATGATCTATGACATGGCCGTGCGCCGCGAACTCATTGGCCTCGGCCATGAAATTGCTGGCAAGGCTATCCGCGCCGAGGTGGATAGCGAGCCGCGCGATCAGATCGTGGAGGCTGAGCAAAAGCTCTACAAGCTCTCCGAACAAGGTCAGTCCGAGACCGGATTTCAGAGCTTTCTCAAGGCCGTAACGGACGCCGTTAATGTTGCTAACGCCGCCTATCAGCGCGATGGCGGCCTCGCAGGCATGTCCACAGGCCTCACGGACATGGACAAAAAACTGGGTGGCTTGCACCGCTCGGACCTTCTTATTCTCGCAGGGCGCCCTTCGATGGGCAAAACCTCCCTTGCGACCAATATCGCTTTCAATATCGCGAAAGCCTACAAACGCGGGGCGCTTCCCGATGGCTCTGAAGGGGCTGTCGATGGCGGTGTCGTGGGCTTCTATTCGCTCGAAATGAGCGCCGAGCAGCTCGCCGCGCGGGTTCTGTCAGAGGCATCAGAAGTGCCCTCTGAACAGATCCGGCGCGGCGACATGACCGAAGCGGAGTTTCGCCGCTTCGTCGAGGCGGCCAAAACGCTCGAATCGTGCCCTCTTTACATCGACGACACCCCCGCTTTGCCTATCTCCCAGCTTGCGGCGCGTGCCCGTCGGCTGAAGCGGACGCATGGGCTGGATGTCCTGATTGTGGACTATCTCCAGCTCGTGCGCCCCGCTTCGGCGAAAGACAGCCGTGTGAACGAAGTCTCTGAAATCACACAAGGATTGAAGGCGATTGCCAAAGAGCTGGATATCCCTGTGGTGGCCCTCTCGCAGCTCAGCCGTCAGGTGGAATCGCGCGATGATAAACGCCCACAGTTGAGCGACCTGCGTGAATCTGGCTCCATTGAGCAAGATGCGGATGTGGTGATGTTCGTGTTCCGCGAAGAATATTACGCCGAGCGCGAAAAACCGTCCGAGGACAAGCTGGAAGAAACCGCCGCCTGGCAGGAACGCATGGAGCGTCTGCACGGCCGCGCCGAGGTGATCATCGGCAAACAACGCCATGGACCAATCGGGACCGTGGAACTGAGCTTCGAGGGCCGCTTCACCCGGTTTGGCAATCTTGTCAAACCCTGGCAGCAGGACAGTCAGGAGTTCTGATTTCACGCGCGATGCCGCAAAAGCCTTCTGAAGGCTTTTGCCAAGACTTTTCAGAAAAGTCTTGGCCCCGCCCGGAAAGAGCCGCCTTTCCACTTGACCCTTTTCTCTATCCTGTCAAAACCACCCCCCATGAGCACCGGACAGCTGACCATTGATCTTGATGCCATCGTCGCCAACTGGCGGGCGCTGGATGCCAAAACCGCGGGCGAAACCGCCGCTGTGGTCAAGGCAGATGCCTACGGTCTGGGCATGGCGCGCGTGGCGCGCGCGCTGGCCCGTGCTGGGGTTAGGACGTTTTGCGTCGCAGTCGCTGAGGAAGGTGCCACTCTGCGCGAAGCTCTAGGCCCTGGCCCGGCCATTCATGTCTTTTCAGGCCATATGGCCGGTGACGCCGACATGATCCGCGATATGGACCTCATGCCGATGATCAATTCGGTTGATCAGCTCATCCGCCATCTTGAGGCCGCGCCGCTGGCGCGGTTTGGGATTCAGCTTGATACCGGGATGAACCGGCTTGGAATGGAGCCACCCGAATGGGCCGCTGTACGGGAAATGGCGCTGGCCGCCCATCCGCTTCTGATCATGTCGCACCTTGCCTGCGCCGATGAGCCGGACCATCCGATGAACGCGCAACAACTTGCGGCCTTTACCGAGATGACCGAGGGGCTGAATGTGCCGCGTTCGCTGGCGGCGACAGGCGGAATTCTTTTGGGCGAGGCCTTTCATTTTGATCTCTGCCGCCCCGGCGTGGGTCTTTATGGCGGTCTGCCCTTTGCGGAGGCCACCGCTGTGGCCAGCCTTGATCTGCCGGTGATACAGTGCCGGGATCTCACCGAGGGAGAAACCGTGGGCTATGGCAACACCTTCACAGCCAGGAAACCCACCCGCATCGCCACCGTGTCGTCTGGCTATGCCGATGGCATCATTCGGGCCATGGGACCAAAGACCATTCTCTATGCGGACGGTGTGCCCTGCCCTGTTGCAGGCCGGATTTCAATGGATTCGATCAGCGTTGACATCACTGAAATGACCAGCGATCCCAAAGCGTTGCGACTTCTTGGTCCGGATCAGACTGTTGATGATCTGGCCAAGAATTCGGGTACAATCGGCTATGAAATCCTGACGTCTCTGGGCGCGCGCTACGCGCGGCGTTACAGCGGCGGATGACCCTCATCCTCTCTCCTCTGGCGGCGCTTGGGCGCAATACACTGGCGGCGCTGGCCATGCTGGGACGCGTGACACTCTTTATGCTGTCCGCGTTTTCACACATCCTGCGACCGCCTTTTTACCCACGCGAACTTCTGCATGCTTTGTTGCAGATTGGTTGGTTGTCGCTGCCGGTCGTGGGCCTCACTGCGATCTTCACCGGCGGCGCGCTTGCGTTGCAAATCTATTCCGGCGGCGCGCGGTTCAATGCCGAGGCCGTGGTCCCGCAGATCGTCGCCATCGGTATGGTGCGGGAACTTGGCCCCGTTTTGGTGGGTTTGATGATCGCCGCGCGCGTGACCTCCTCCATCGCCGCTGAAATTGCCACGATGAAAGTGACCGAGCAGATTGACGCGCTCACAACGCTGTCGACCCACCCAATGAAATACCTCGTCGCCCCCCGCGTCCTGGCCGCGCTCATAACCGTGCCCGTCCTCGTAGGCATCGGCGATATCATCGGCATCCTTGGCGGCTATACCGTGGCGGTGCAGAACCTCGGCTTCAATGCCGCCACCTATATGCAGAACACAGTAAATTTTCTTGAGGCGCGCGACATCATATCCAGTCTTGTGAAAGGCGGCGTGTTTGGTGTCATCGCGGCCCTCATGGGCTGCTACTACGGCATGGATTCAGGCCGCGGTGCGCAGGGCGTAGGCCGCGCCACCAAAGGCTCGGTGCAAGCCGCAGCCGTACTCATTCTGGCGGCGAATTTCATCCTCACAGGGGTGTTTTTCTCGATATGATAGAGCTCAACGACGTCCACAAAGCCTTTGGCGACAATCAGGTTCTGCGCGGGGTGAACCTCAACATTCCCAAGGGCACGTCGATGGTGATCATCGGGGGTTCGGGCACGGGCAAATCCGTAGCGCTAAAATGCGTGCTTGGGCTTATTCACCCTGATAGTGGGCTCATCACGCTCGACGGCAAAGACGTGACCAAAGGCGACCGCGATGCGTTTCTGGCGCGCTTTGGGATGCTCTTTCAGGGCGGTGCGCTGTTTGACTCGCTCCCGGTCTGGCAAAACGTGGCCTTCCGCCTTTTGCGCGGGTCTTTGAAACGGCCCAAGGACGAGGCGCGTGAGATTGCCATCGAAAAACTGCGCCGTGTGGGGCTGACCCCGGATCAGGCCGACAAGTTTCCCGCCGAGCTTTCTGGCGGCATGCAAAAGCGTGTGGGACTGGCCCGTGCCATTGCCGCGGAACCGGAGATCATCTTTTTCGATGAGCCAACCACTGGCCTTGATCCGATCATGTCGGGTGTCATTAACGAGTTGATCCGCGAGATTGTCGTCGAGATGGGCGCTACGGCGATGACCATCACGCACGACATGTCCTCGGTCCGGGCGATTGCAGACAACGTGGCGATGCTCCATGGCGGCAAAATCCGCTGGACCGGGCCTGTGGCAGAGATGGATACTTCTGCCGACCCCTATCTGGAGCAGTTCATCACCGGGTCGGCAGAAGGACCGATTGAGGCGGTTCGGTGAGAAGCGCCTAAACTTTTCTGAAAAGTTTAGGCAAAAGCCTTTAGAAGGCTTTTGCGGCACCGCATGAAGGACGGATATGATCAAATACCTCAACCTTACGCTTCTCATCCTTTTCCCCATTGCATGGTTCGCCCCTCTGATGCGCGCCGGTCTCCTTCCGCTCTTCGGCCTATCAGAGATATCTGTCATCACCGGGCTGCAATCGCTTTGGGAAAGCGATGTGTTTCTCGCTCTGCTCGTGACCTTCTTCGCCCTCTTCGCGCCCTACCTCAAAACCATTGGGCTGGCCCTCATCCATTTCGGCTATCTGCGCCGCAAAACGCTGCCGGTGCTGCATATCCTGGGCAAGCTGGCCATGGCCGATATCTTTCTCATCGCGCTCTACATCACGCTCACCAAAGGCATTGGTGTGGGCCGGATTGAGACCGCCTGGGGGCTTTATCTCTTCACGGCGTGTATCCTTGCCTCCATCGCTATTGGCTTTACCACAGAGAAGCGCGCACGCGCTGGTGATCGTGGTGTGAACAAGAATTAAGTCAATAAAACCAAATTTTTAGGTAAGTCTTTCAGGTTTGCACCAAACGGTGATGCCAATGTGTATGCACGCCCGGCAACTTCCCGCCTACATCAATGCAGAACCACTTCTATTGGGGCAAGAAAATGACCAGAACCATGCGCACCGCCGCCGCGATTGTCAGTCAGGCTTTGAACCGACTGGCGCTCCTTGCTTTTTCCATCGCCGCGTTATTGCTCGTCGGAGCAACAGCGCTGGCCTCATTCGGCCTCCTGCCCTGGCTAGAGTTTCAGGCCACATTCGGCGGAACCGTCTATGACAATGCAGGCCAAATCGCACAGATCACACTCACCGCTCTGGCAGTTCTTCTCTGTGCCTTTCTGCCTGCAAACTTCCGGATCATGGCGCTGGAAAACTCGCATCGCAAGTTTCACCTCTCGATGCAGGATGTGACCCAAGCCTACGCCACAACGCATGCCGCTGACCGTGCGGGCATGTTCAACATCAAAACCGAATTTGACGGCATTCGCGAGCGCCTGGCCTATATGCGAGAGCATCCGGATCTTGAGACGCTTGAACCGCAGATCCTTGAGATAGCAGCACAGATGTCTTTCATCAGCCGGGATTTGGCCGAGGTCTATTCTGATGACAAGGTCGACCGCGCCCGAGCCTTCCTCAAACAACGCCAGCAGGAGGTCGAGATCTTCAATCAGCGCATTGATCAGGCGAAAGGGGTCATTCACAGCCTGAAACACTGGTCTCAGGACGTTGAAACCGAGGAAAGCATCGCGCAAAGTCAGATCGCACGGTTGCGCGAGGAGTTGCAGGACATCCTGCCCGAGCTGGAGCAAGAGCCAGAGCTCGCCCTGCCCGAGTTTGAGCCACCCAAAAACGGCTATGTCTTTGGCCTTCACCAGACGCCTGCAGAGTGAGCAATCTTTCCAGGCAGATGACCATTTGACCCGCGCCCCGGCATCAGGCATGACCGAGGCATGGGCAAAACTGCTTCCTTTTCGTGCACCGCATGCGGTGCTGTGCATTCCAAATGGTCTGGGCGGTGCGAGGCGTGCGGCGAGTGGAACACGATTGTCGAAGAGGCACAACTTTCGACCGGCCCGGCCTCCAAATCTCTGGGTTCTAAACGTGGCACACCCATTCAACTAGCCGATCTGGCCACCGAAGAGGCCCCGCCCCCGCGCACGCAATCGGGCATAGCAGAGCTTGACCGCGTTTTGGGCGGCGGGCTTGTCCCGTCTTCAGCGATTTTGGTGGGGGGCGATCCGGGCATCGGCAAATCCACCTTGCTGTTGCAGGCTGCGGCCAAGTTCGGCGCTGCGGGGGTTAAGGTGTTCTATGTCTCAGGCGAAGAGGCCAGCGCTCAGGTGCGCCTGCGTGCCCAGCGGCTTGGCCTTGGCGATGCACCGGTGCAGCTGGCCACAGCCACCTCGCTGCGCGATATTCTCACAACGCTCGAGGCCGAAAAACCCGATCTCGTGATCATTGACTCGATTCAGACCATGTGGGCCGACAATGTCGAAAGCGCGCCGGGCTCCGTGGCGCAGGTCCGCGCCTCGGCCCATGAGCTGACCACCTTTGCCAAGCGAAAGGGCACGTCCGTCATACTCGTGGGCCACGTCACCAAGGAGGGCCAGATCGCAGGTCCCCGTGTTGTCGAGCATATGGTCGACACCGTGCTTTATTTTGAAGGCGAACGCGGACATCAGTTCCGTATTTTGCGCAGCGTCAAAAACCGATTTGGCCCGGCAGATGAAATCGGCGTTTTTGAGATGACTGGTGCTGGGCTGGCCGAAGTAACCAACCCCTCTGCGCTTTTCCTGTCAGACAGAGGCGATCCTGCGCCGGGTTCCGTCGTGTTTGCAGGCATCGAAGGCACACGGCCTGTTCTGGTCGAAATGCAGGCGCTTGTCGCCCCCACTCCGCATTCCCAGCCCCGACGCGCTGTGGTGGGCTGGGACAGCGCGCGTCTCGCCATGATTCTGGCGGTGCTGGAGGCGCGGTGTGGCATTCCCTTTGCGGGCTTGGATGTCTATCTCAACGTCGCAGGCGGCATCAAAATCAGCGAACCCGCCGCCGATCTGGCCGTTGCAGCCGCCCTCTTGAGTGCCCGAGAAGACACAGCATTGCCCCAAAACTGTGTCCTTTTCGGCGAAATCAGCCTGTCTGGTGCCCTCAGACCGGTTGCTCAAACCGGAAACAGGTTGAAAGAGGCCAAAAAACTTGGTTTCACATCAGCCATCCTTCCTTCGGGTGGAAAATCCGAGGGGTCGGGCGGGCTGACGCTCACGCAGATGAGTGATCTGACCGGCTTTGTAGGTGAGATTTTCGGCGCGGGCTGACCTGCGTCATTGGGACAGGAAAGAGCAAATGGAAGGCTTTACCATCATTGACGGCATCGTGGTGCTTGTCATCGTGTTGTCTGCGCTTTTGGCCTATTCGCGAGGCTTCGTGCGCGAATCGCTGGCCATCGCAGGTTGGGTTGTCGCAGCCATTCTGGCTTTTGTCTTTGCCCCGCAGGTTGAACCGTTGGTCAAGGAAATCCCCGTCCTGAGCGATCTGATCGGCGAAAATTGCGAATTGTCTATGATCGGCGCCGCAGCGCTTGTTTTTGCCGTGGCTCTGATTGTGTCTTCCCTGATTACTCCACTTTTTTCATCCATTGTGCAGCGCTCTGCCCTGGGTGGATTGGACCAGGGGGCCGGGTTCCTCTTTGGTGTGGCACGCGGCATTCTCCTCGTTGCGATTGCCTATTTCGTCTATGAAACGGTCATCAGCGGCCAGAACATCGAGATTGTCGACGACAGCCGCTCAGCGCGCGTGTTCTCGCAACTTACCGAGAAGATTCAAGATGGCGACCCTGAACAAGCTCTGGGATGGGTTACGCAGCAATATGAGCAGCTTGTCAGCGCCTGCGACGAATCTCAGTAATCAATTGCACAACTTCAAATTCGGTTGATGTGTCGCGAAATACCATTTTCGCGACACATTTTTGAACTCTTGATCTTGCTTATGTGAATTGCTTTGCAAGTTCGGAGGTCAAAATAGTTGCCCGCAGTTTCTTTGCCATAAGCAACGACAATCTGGTTGTCGATAGCAGCTCCAATGGAGCGATTGTTGGCAATCCCGTGATCAACAACTCCGACACCCCAAATGGCACAGTGTTCACTTATTCCGCCGGCGGCGGCACCACTGTCACGATTGATGATACAGGCGGCGATCCGGACATTTTTGAAGATGACAACACAGCCGGGCATTCCGTCACAGACGGCGGTGGAATCGTGTCAAATGGAACACTTGTTGAAGCAGAGTCCCTGATTTTCGTGCGGGCACTGGACATCAATGGCAATTTGACCGGCCCAACCATCACAATCACGGTGTTTTCCCAAAATGGCGTCACCGGGAACGTGTGGGGATTTTCTCCCGACATCGAGCTTCAGGATGGCGTCCAGTATGAAAAAACGGGCGGCTCCAATATCGGCAGTTCGTCCTACAACACGTTCGTCACCTGTTTTGCGTCCGACACGCGCATTGTAACGCCAGATGGCTGCAAGACCATCGATACGCTTCACATCGGTGATCTGGTTTGGACGATGCGGGACGGTTTTCAGCCTGTAAACTGGATTGGCAGAACCGAGGTCACTGCCGAAGGCGCCTTTGCGCCCATCGTCGTACCTAAGGGCGTGTTTGGCAACACGCGTGATCTCGTCTTGTCGCAAGAACACAGATTGCTCCTGCGCGCACCAGAAGCTGAGCTGCTCTTTGGCTACACTGACGTCTTGATCGCCGCAAAGTATCTTTGCGGATTTGAAGGTATACACATCCGGACCGGCGGCACGATCCGCTATGTCCATGTCATGTTCGACCAGCATCAGATTGTTGAAACAGATGGTGTTCTCAGTGAAAGTTTCTTCTTAACGCGCCAGGCTCTGACGGGCTTGGAACGCACCCAAACAGAAGAACTGCTGGCACTGTTCCCGTCCCTGGAAGAACACATCGAAGCGTTTGGACACACGGCCGCACGTACATTGAAACGCCACGAGGCCAGCCTTTTGCTGGATCATATGACAAAACGCGCTGCTTGACCCTTGAGGTGAACAATTTGCGTTACGTTAATTCCGCTCTGGATACGTGATAGTTTCGTGACATATGCCCTCAGACACCCTATTTAGTGGGTCCAAGCGTAAAGGGATTCGGAGCTGCCCGTTGTCCGACAAAACCATGCCGCCCTCTCATCCGTTCGATGACGATAAACTGCGCGAAGAATGCGGGATTTTTGGGGTTTACGGCGTCTCCGATGCCGCCAATTTCGTCGCTCTCGGTCTGCACGCCCTGCAACACCGCGGACAAGAGGCGGGCGGCATAGTCGCCCATCACCCCGATCACGGGTTCAATTCCGCCCGGCGATTTGGTTATGTGCGCGACAACTTCACCCGCCAATCCCTTATGGAAACCCTGCCTGGCCCACTGTCGATAGGCCATGTGCGCTACTCCACCGCAGGCGGCAAAACACCCGTGATCCGGGACGTGCAACCGTTCTTTGGCGAGTTTGCCATGGGTGGGGCGGCGATTGCGCATAATGGCAATATCACCAATGCCGATGCGCTGCGCAAAGAGCTGGTCGAGCGCGGCTCGATCTTTCAGTCCAATTCCGACAGCGAATGCATCATTCATCTGATGGCCCGCTCATTGCAACGCACGATCCCTGAACGCATGGAAGACGCCCTGCGTCGGGTTGAGGGCGCGTTTTCCATCGTGGCCATGACCCGCAGCAAGCTGATTGGCGTGCGCGATCCGCTGGGCGTGCGCCCCTTGGTGCTGGGTCAGGTGGGCGATGGCTGGGTGCTTAGCTCGGAAACCTGTGCGCTGGATATCATCGGGGCCAAGTATGTCCGCGAGATTGAACCCGGCGAAATGGTTGTCATTAACGGTAACGGGGTGGAAAGCCACCGCCCATTCCGGCCGCAGCCTTCGCGTTTCTGCATCTTTGAGCATGTCTATTTCTCACGTCCCGACAGTATCATCGGGGGTCAATCCGTCTATGAAACGCGCCACCAGATCGGCGTGGAACTGGCCAAGGAAAGCCCGGTGGAGGCAGATCTCGTCTGTCCTGTGCCGGACTCAGGCACCCCAGCGGCCATTGGCTTTAGCCACGAAAGCGGAATTCCCTACGCGATGGGTATCATCCGAAATCAATACATGGGCAGGACATTCATCGAGCCCACAGAACAGATCCGCAACATGGGCGTGCGGCTTAAACTGAATGTCAACCGTGCACTCATCGAAGGCAAACGCGTGATACTTGTGGATGACAGCGTGGTGCGCGGCACCACCAGCCGCAAGATCAAGGACATGATCCTGGATGCAGGCGCCAAGGAGGTTCACTTCCGCATCGCAAGCCCTCCGACCGCGTGGCCCTGCTTTTACGGTGTGGACACACCCAATCGCGAAAAGCTCTTGGCGGCCACCATGTCCGAGGATGAGATGCGCGAACACCTGGCTGTCGACAGCCTGAAATTCATCTCGCTCGATGGGCTTTACCGCGCCGTCGGAGAGGCCAAAGGCCGCGACAAATCCTGCCCGCAATATTGCGATGCCTGCTTCTCGGGGGACTATCCGGTGGAACCGTCAGATCAGATCGAGAAGGGTTTTGAGCTGAAGGCAGCGGAGTGATCGACCTTGCAAACGACCCGCGCTGGCAACGGTTCAATGACACAGGGTATGAATGCCCGTGCTGTGGTGAGAGCTTTGACGGTATTTTTGACATAGCTTTTGACCACCCTGAGGTTTGGCCGCATGGTAATCGCGCGCAAAGCGGAGAAGCCACCCTAACAATTGGGGAAGACAAACTCGGGAGCGAGTATTGTGTTTACAATGAGCACCGCTTTGTCCGATGTCTGGTTGAACTGCCCATTTTTGGCAGCTCGGAACGATTTGCATTCGGCGCGTGGGGCAGTCTGCATCCTGACAATTTCACTGCCTATGTGCAGGCGGTTCAAGATAACACTGAGGACAGATTTGAAGGCTGTTTTTCCTGGCTGAGTAATGCATTGCCGGGTTTTTCTGACTGCGATTCAATCGGATGCGATTTCAAACCCATCGATACGAGAACACGTCCTAGGCTTTGGGCGCAGGATGGCCCCTTGAGAGATGCGCAAGTCAAGGGTATCACCTTCGATCAGCTTCTCGACATCTACCAAGAATCCGGCAGCGACATACGACCGCATCTGATGCAGAGCTAAGTTTTCGAAAGAGATGCCCGGTTGGGTTTTCGAGCAGGCTGCCCTACGCTGCGCTGCGGCAATTTTCCGCTCTTTCCAGACCACGCCCCTTTCAAAACCCCACAAAGAGGCCTATCTGCCCCGCCGACCGGTGCGAATTGCACCCAGCGGAAAGAAACTAGATACCATGGCGACAGACGACACCACCCAGACCCCGCCAGAAACCCTGTCAGCGGCCACACTGCGCGCGGACTATCGAAGCGCCCACAACCGCCCGCTTCTGATCGGCACGGTCCTCGCGCCCAAGGAACGCAGCGCGCTCTTGCGGCTAAACGGGCGTATCAGCAAGGTCACGGTCGGCGACCGCATCGGACAGACCGAGATTGCCGCAATCGAAGAAGGCCGCGTGGTGCTGTCGCTGCTCGGCTCAACCTACGACCTGCGGCTGCCTGGTTGATATGCGTCACCAAATATCGGGCGCAGTGTGCCACCACATGTCTTTTGGCGATGCCATTCACTTGAATAGACATTCCGCCGGATTTTCCTGAAAAATTCGAGGCACAAAAAGGAAAAACGCCGCCCCAAAGAGGCGGCGCCAATTCTCAACCTTAGAGAGTATCAGGCTTTGCGACTTTTGATCGCCTGCCAGCCACCCCAGACCACCATTGCGGCAATCACAGCCTTGATCGCATCGCCGAGCAGGAACGGTGCCATCCAGCCCGTCCAAAGCTCGGGCAGTGTCTTGCCAAGAGCCGCGGCTGGCCAGGCCAGGCCGGGAATATATAGCAAGAGCGAGATCACAGCGCCGCAAATCGCGGTTGAAACCACGCCTTTGGCCAGACCTTTCTCAACCGCCAGACCGGCCAGAAACGCCATGCCGACGAAACCGTAGAGGAACCCGGCGGTCGGACCGACAAGCGCGGCTGTCGCCATACCGTTTGAAAAGACGGGGAAGCCCATTGCACCGTAGGCCAGGTAGGTCACCAGAGTGGCGGCTCCAAGGCGCGACCCAAAGGTGAAACCCACAATCAGAATCGCCAGACCCTGCAGTGACATCGGCACCGGCCAGCCCACGCTCGCCTGTGCGACAAGCGAGATGAACAGCGCACCACCGAGGACCAGCCCCAGCTTGCGGATCAGGCCTTCATGGCCAAGAATTGCCTTGCTCAGAACAGTGTCTTGCATATCGAGCGTCCTTTCATGTCCCGTGTTTGGGATTTGTTTTTCGCACGCACGTGAGAAAGTCAAGCGAATGCGCTTGATTTGGACCTCTGCCTTGTGAGAAGGGAGCGGCCATGAACGATGCAAAAGTCAGAAAAATCGCTCTGATCACGGGGGCATCACGCGGTCTGGGCGCAGGCTGCGCGCTGGAATTGGCCAAGACCCATCACGTGGTAGCCGTCGCGCGCACGACCGGCGGGTTGGAAGAGCTTGACGACCAGATCAAGGCAGGCGGTGGCGAGGCCACACTTGCCCCCATGGATATTACCGTGGAAGGCGCGATGGCGCAGCTCTGTCGGTCTATCTATGACCGCTGGGGCAAAATTGACATCTGGGTGCATACGGCCATTCATGCAGCTCCCCTGTCGCCGACCGCCCATATAGAGATGAAGGACTGGAAAAAGTCCGTCGACATCAACATCACTGCGCTCACCCGCCTGATCGGCTTTGTCGCGCCGCTTCTGGGCGATACCGGTCGAGCGCTGTTTTTTGAGGACGCGCGCGCAGGCGAGAAATTCTTCGGCAGCTACGGCGCCACAAAGGCCGCACAGATGGCACTGGTGCGCAGTTGGCAGGCCGAGACCATCAAGATCGGCCCCAAGGTCAATATCCTGACCCCGGCACCGATGAACACCGCCACCCGTGCGCGGTTTTTTCCCGGAGAGGACCGAAGCGCCCTTTCACAGGCCAATGAGGAGGCCGCGCGGCTTTTGGCGGGGATTTAGCGGGCGTTTAGAAAGGCCAAAGATGAAATTGAATTGGCCACCATTCACGCGACGGGTGGTCAAGCCGGGCTCAAGGTGGTCACTCAACCGCAAGCACCCAAGATCACCGCATAAGACCACCCGCTTGCCCCGCTCTCTTACCCCGGATAGACAGCGGTAAACGGCACCCCGCCACCGCAACCCCAAGGAGCAGCGTTTGCGCATTCTCATTACAAATGACGATGGCATCTCGGCGCCTGGCCTGGCGGTGATGGAAGATATCGCGACCGAACTCGCAGGCCCCAATGGCGAGGTTTGGGTTGTCGCCCCTGCCTTTGAGCAATCCGGTGTCGGCCACTGTATTTCTTTCACCAACCCGATGATGATCGCCGAAATGGGTCCGCGCCGCTTTGCCGTGCAGGGCAGTCCGGCCGATTGCGTGCTAGCCGCAAAGCATGACGTGATGGCCGACGCGCCACCCGACCTCGTTCTTTCAGGTGTCAACAGAGGTAACAACTCGGCCGAAAATGCGGTCTATTCCGGCACCGTGGGAGCGGCCATGGAAGCCGCACTTCAGGGGCTGCCTGCGATTGCACTCAGCCAATATTACGGGCCGCGCAACAAAGACCTCGATGACAAGTTTGAGGCCGCACGCATCCACGGGCTGGCCACTGTGCGCACTCTTCTGGACAAGGGCATCTGGAGCAAAGATGACTATGGCATTTTCTACAACGTGAATTTCCCCCCAGTTCCGGGCGCCGAGGTCAAGGGCCTGCGCGCTTGCCGCCAGGGGTTCCGCCGCGACATGGGGTTTGGCGTCAAACCGCATCATTCGCCCTCGGGGCGCAAATTCCTGTGGGTGACCGGCGCGCCACAGCAGCAACCCACTGCTGAAGGATCAGATGCGGATTGGAATTTAAAAGGGTATATTTCCGCAACCCCCATGCGTGCGGACCTGACCGCACATGATGTTCTGGATGCGCTGACGGCGATTGAATGAGCCAAAGATGAGCGAAAACGCCCCCAAAGAAGCCGCGCCCGACCCCGAGGCAAGTGCGGCAGAACGCAAGATGCAGTTCCTGTTCTCGCTGCGCTCGCGCGGGGTGACGGATGCGCGGACACTTACGGCTATGGAAAAAGTCGATCGCGGCCCTTTCGTGCGTGGTCACTTTGCCACCCATGCCTATGACGATACGCCGTTGCCAATTTCCTGCGGACAAACCATTTCGCAGCCCTCCGTCGTGGGGTTGATGACCCAGGCGCTGAAGGTCCAACCGCGCGACAAAGTGCTCGAAGTGGGCACCGGATCCGGCTATCAGGCCGCAATTCTCAGCCAACTCGCGCGGCGCGTCTACACTGTGGATCGTCATCCTCGACTGGTGAACGAGGCCGCCGAGATTTTTCGGGAACTCGACCTGACAAACATTACCGTGCTTACTGGCGATGGAAGCTTTGGCATACCCGATCAGGCGCCGTTTGACCGCATTCTTGTCACAGCTGCGGCTGAAGATCCGCCAGGACCTCTCTTGGCGCAGCTCAAAATTGGCGGTATCATGGTTGTACCAGTGGGACAGTCCGACGCAGTCCAGAGCCTTATTCGGGTGACAAAGACCGAAAACGGATTTGACTATGACGAACTGACCCCGGTGCGTTTCGTGCCCCTGATCGAAGGCTTGGGCCGGGACGAGTAGCGCAGACATGCGTTGTCGTGATACAGGTAGTTTTAAGAAGCTCCGGCCAACAAGGGGCATTTGATGAGGACAAAATCGAGATGAGTTTTCGCTTACACCGCGTGGGCACGCTGACCGGATGCGCAGCATTGATGGTTTTGACAGCATGTTCTGACCTGGACTTCGATCTGCGTGGCGGCGCATCGAGCACTGCATCAGCCGCGCGCCAGGCAAACACGGACCGGCCCGCGCCTGACACCCGCGGGATCATTTCCTACCCCAGCTATCAGGTGGCCGTCGCCCAGCGCGGCGACACCCTGCGCACAGTGTCGCAACGCATAGGCGTCGATGTGAACGCCTTGGCCAGCTACAACGGCATAGATCCCGACGCGCCCTTGCGCCAGAATGAGATCATCGCCCTGCCCACCCGTGTCGCAGAACCCGAAGGGGGCCCGATCACGGCCAGCGGCGTGGATATCACCACGCTGGCCGGATCCGCAATTGATGCAGCTGATGGTGCAAACCCAAGGCCCGGCACTCTGACCCCGGCAGGACCCGGTGTTGAGCCGATCCGCCATCAGGTCCAGCGCGGTGAGACGGCCTTTACCATTGCACGGCTTTACAATGTCTCGGTGCGCAGCCTTGCAGACTGGAACGGTCTTGGAGCCGATTTCGATGTGCGCGAAGGACAGTACCTTCTGATCCCAGTCGCCGTTGCCGACACCCGCACCGCCTCAGTTGAGGCCACACCGCTGCCCACCGAACCGCCCGGAGCTGGCACGCCAACACCCCTGCCCCCAAGCGCGTCTGAGCCGTTACCGGAACAAGACACCGCGCCCGCGTCGCAACCCGTCGCGCGCACCGCCGCGCCCGACCTGAGTGGTGAGACCAAGAAACGCGAAACGCGCATGGCCTTCCCGGTCAACGGCGACATCATTCGAGAATATGCCAAAGGCAAGAATGACGGCATCGACATTGCAGCCCCTCCGGGCACACCGGTGCGCGCCGCTGCGGACGGCACCGTGGCCGCGATCACCAAGGACACCAACGGTATCCCGATCATCGTGGTCAAACATGACGACAACCTGCTGACGGTCTATTCCAACGTGGTCAAAGTGAAGGTCGACAAGGACGACCGTATCAAACGTGGTGAACAGTTGGCCGAGATCAGAGCTGACGGCGCAGCGGCTGTGCATTTCGAAGTGCGCAAAGGCTTTGACAGCGTGGATCCAATCCCGTTTTTGCAGTGATGGAGCGAAGGCGCCGGAAACTTTGAAAGTTCCAGGTCCGATGTCTTGTCAAGACATCGGTTCATGAGGCGGGTTGAAAACAAGTCGATGTCTGCTGTGCGGACGGAGCCGTCGTTGATCTTTGCTCCGCCAATGTCGGCTAATGAGCGCAGCGTTCAAATGTGTTGGTAGACGACTGATACGTCTCAACCCAATGTCGCTTCGATTTTGCTCACCGCATCTTTAATTGTATTGGGCAGCGTCAAGTTCCGCCGAACGCGTTAAATCTTCTCGTTCAGGCCACGCTGCGGACTCAGATGAACAATTCAGTTTGTGCAGTAGCTCAATCTGACTGGACGCGCCTGTCTTCGAGAAGATGGAACTCAAATGCGACCGCACGGTCGCCGGACCGATAGACAAGTTTTCGGCAATAACATTCACTGTCATGCCCTCGCGCAACAGTGTACAGACGCGGAATTCGCTCCTGCTGAGCTTGGCCGGGTTTTCTACGTCCAGAAGTGGGAGCCCGTCGTCCCGTCGCGACCGGACGCAAGACGGCATGCCATTTTGGACAATTTTCTTTGTTATGAGCCCGGGAGACCGGCGTTCCCAGCAACTTGCGAACGTGCCAAGCAGGTTTGTCAGCAGGTCCAGATCATACTGCTTGGGCTGATGTCTGTAGTGGAGTTCAAGACAGTCCAGATGACTCCCCTTCACCTCCAAAGGACAGACAACAACTTCGAAGAGATCGACAGGCATAGTTCGATGGCTAGAAGGCAGCACATCGGACGGCATAAAGCCAACGTCAGACCATTTCCAGATCGATCCGGCCTTGGCGGACGTCATGCAGTCACGCAAGACATGTTCTGCATGAGAATTCGGCTGTGTCCCCCAAAGCTTGCCCGATTGCGCATCGCAACGCGCGATATACTTGATTTGGTCATCATTCGATCTTCTGCGAGAGATCACAGCGGCGTCGGCTTTTACTGAAACCATCAGCCTGTGCAAGGCTTGATGAAGCTTACCATTGTCGCTCAGGGCGCAGGTCCAATCCATAACAAGATCGAGCCCTTCCCTCACATTTCGACGATCTGAAAAATTAACGGTCAAAACACACACCACAACCCAGACTATAAAACCAGAAAGCTACCGAAACATGGAACTTTCATCCTCAAGTCCTACGCCAGAAACCTCTGATCTGGCAATAATTCGGGCCAAAATGTGGCGCCAGCACGGCCTTGGATGCCGTTCTTTGTGGAAATATGGACAACTTACAGCGTGACGAAGGTTTGAAATTAACAGAGTTTAAGAGATTGTTTTAATGCACTTTAAATCTAATCCTATAAGCCAAACGTCGTTGAACTCAGGATTAGCCTTCGTGAAGGCTGTGGATAACTCCTCATAAAAGCCACAATTCCGTCGCTACGAAGCCATTGTTTCTGAATGTTTCAGAGCACGTGTCCAATTGTTGATTCGTTTTATGGTTTTGCCAGCCCAAAACTGTCTGAAAAATTCGTTAACTGGCAGCTAATGCACAGCGAGACACAACCTAGGCGGGAATTTTTACAGCAGGTGGTGGATGCGTTTCGCCCCATGGCTCTCCTAATCTGATTGTCGAGCTCAGGCAGCGATTTGTCGGGCTTGCGCCCTGAAATCTCTGGGGTGCGTACTTTTCACTTCCGAATGGGGGAAACATGACTAAGCTTTTTAAAAAATTCGCACGTGACGAAGAAGGTGCGGCAATTGTCGAATACGGCCTTGCACTTTTGGTAGTTGCTTCAATCGCGGTTGGTGCATTTGGCGCGTTGGGGACAACGACTAATACAAACGTTGGCACCGCTTGTGCAGCAGTTGGCGCCGCCTGTTAAGGCAGAGACCTAGATCTCTATCCATCTCAAAATCATTTCTGCGCTGCCACATCTCAGGTGGCGCAGAAAACCCACCCTGGCCCCGGACACCCAATCAGCCAGAGGTTTGGAGTTTAGACATCGACCAATTTGGAGAAAGACATGCGGATCAAGCCAATTATCACGACCGTGTTTGGGATTGCGATTGCGGCAGGTTCCGTGTTCGTGGCCAACAACCACTTGCTTGCCACTAACGACGCATCGACGTCAGCCAGCCAATCCGAGCTTGTCGAAATCTACTTGGCGCGCTCTGAAATTGCGTTTGGACAAACAATTGAACGCCATCTCGTCACCGTACATGCCTGGCCTCGAGACGCACTTCCACCCGGAGCGTTTTCGGATCTGTCCCTGCTTGTCCCGGACAATCCAGAACAGCTGCGCCGCGCCAAGGGCCGGTTCTATCCCGGTGAAGTCGTGATCGCTTCGAAGGTCTCGAATTTTGGAGAAAAAGTAACTCTGGTTCAAAAGCTCGGTGAAAACACCCGTGCGATGGCGATCAAGGTGGACGCGGTCACCGCGGTAGGCGGTTTTGTTACGCCTGGCGACTATGTGGATATCGTTTTAACCCAAGGGCGTCAGCTTGAACTGAGCGCGGTCACGATCCTGCAGAAGATTCGTGTGATTGGTGTAGACCAACAATCCGAAGAATTGAACGAACAGCCCGAAGTCGCGCGCACCATCACGGTCGAGGTGACGCCAGAACAGGGGCAGCGCCTTGCTTTGGCGCAAAAGGCCGGAACGCTGAGCCTGACGCTTCGGACCTTGGAGGGCGTCGAGGACAAACCGCTTGAAATGGTGCGTTTGCGCGATCTGCTGCAAGAGGAAAGCCCGGTTGAAAAAAGTGAGATTCAACCAACCGTTAAGGTCCGGCGTGGAACGGATTCCGAAATCGTCATTATCAAACGCAGTGTGCCGATCAGCAAACCAGCCGTCGAACAGCCGGCATCAGAGTCTTCGAATGAGGGTGACACGCTCTCTGACCCTGCGCGTCCGGTGGAGTCGAGCCAAACGCAAACCGAGCCGTCCGACGACGCAGCCAATGTTGCCACCGTGCTGACAAGCGACATCCAGACACAGTGAGGCCTTTGACGTATGAAACTGCAACGAACCATATCAGAATTTGCCAAGGATGAGTCCGGTACGGTTGCCATCTTGTGGGGCACGTCGCTGGTAGCCTTCCTGGGGTTTCTTGCAATCACACTTGATGTCGGTCGTTTGCAAGCTACCCATGTCGAGCTGCAATCCTTTGCCGACAACGTCGCGCTGGCGGCAGCAGGTGAACTTGACGGCCGGAACGATGCCATCACGCGGGCGACCAATGCTGCGGCCAATTTGATCAGCGACAGTCAGACCTTTGCCAATGGATCAACAACGCTTTCTGGTGCCGCAGATTACACTTTGACATTTCACTCCGCGTTGCCCGCGTCTGATCTGACGCCTCTTGGTGGTGACGTCACCACAAATCCGAACCGGGCGAAATTCGTCGAAGTTGTGCTGACACCCAAGTCTCTGAGCATGAGCCTTGCTTCCGGTCTTGATCGGCTATTGGGCGGGAACGGTTTTAACGCGGCATCTGTATCCGCCGAAGCAGTCGCCGGGTTTACGCAAGCGGCATGCGATATCTCACCATTGATGTTCTGCCTGCCGCCGAACTGGGAAACGACGCTTGGGGTGGGTGACCAAATTCTCCTCCGCAGCGGTGGCAATGGTGCGGCCTGGGGGCCCGGTAACTTTGGCTTTATCGACCTTGCGTCTTTTGAGGACACATCCGGCGTATGCGCGGACGAAGGCGGCAACAAACTGGCCTGCCTGATTGCGGCTCAGAGCAGTATCACGCAATGCGTTCTGACCAACGGCTTGACCACGGAACCGGGCCAAAAGGTCGGCATCACCAATGCGGCCTTTAATGTCCGGTTCGACATGTACCGCGCGGTGCTGAACGGTGAAAGAAACAATCCGGATTTTGCGCCAGCGCCAAATGTGATCAAGGGGATCAAAAAGAAAGGTGGCGGATCGTGCATTCAGGGGAATGAAGAACTGACCGGTGATACTGCCGCCTTGGGGCGTGACACGTGCATCACCAACGGCACGTGCGGCGGCAACAACCGCTTTGGCGATGGCGTCTGGGATCGGGCCGGATACCTGAACACGAACCACGACCTTGCAGATGGTGTGGCCGATGGCGCAGGCAGTGATGCGCATCTTCCACCGCTGTCGGGCACCAACACACAGTACTCCGGCACCCGGTTTGGCATGTATCTGCGCGAAATCGCCTACGGGAATTCCAACCCCTACTCGCCGCCGAATGCAGATTCGATCCTGGATCCGACCCTGTCGGAAACCGGGCGGCCGATGTGCTCCAACAACATGTCCACCGATCCGGCGCGTCGCGTCGTGACTGCGGCTGGCATCGACTGCGCGCAAAACCCTGTTTCCGGCTCAACTTCGGGCGTTCCCGTCACCCGGTTCGTGTCGGTGTTCCTGACCGAACCTGTTGGGGATGATGGTGGCTCTCCCCCAGCTTTGACATCCACGGCGAAGTTGTCGGCTTCCCGGATGTCGTGGGCGCAGGCGGCGGTGCAAATGGGTTCGGCGGGATTTTCCGCGATGTCGTGCAGCTCTACAGGTAAGGAACGCAGTCTGTGAATTGGCCAAAGCTCATATCACCCAAGACCTTCGCGAAAGACGACCGCGGAGCGATTGTGGTGGAGTTTGGTATTGTTATGCCGGTGATGATTTTGTTGCTGGCTCTGACAGTCGAGTCCGCTCGCCTCATGTGGTCCTATCAATCAGTCATCTCAGGTGTGCGGGACGCAGGACGCTACCTCGCGCGTGTGACACCAGCAGATATCTGCGTCTCAGGTGGCAGCGTGGCCGGACTGACCACGACACTGAAAGACATTGTCGAGCAGGATATTGGCGGCAACGCCCTGTTTCCAGCAAACGTCACGGTCAATTCTGTCACGCCCAGCTTTTCATGTGTCGCGGGAACCTACCGCGTAAGCCCGGCCCCAGTTGGACAGGTCAGCGCCAATGTCACAATCCAATTTCCGATGGGTAATGTCCTGGCCCTGTTCGGAAACGGAATTTCCTCGGTGACAACAGATGTTGCCGACGCGTCGCGGATTTTCGGACAATGAGAGTTGCTTGGCATATCATCGCTCCAGCCACGCGCCGGGTCAGCATGTTCCGCGAGGATCAATCGGGCGGCGTACTGGTGGAATTTGCGCTCGTTGTCTCGCTGTTTCTGTTTCTTTTCGCGGCCCTGCTGGACTACGGACGCCTGTCCTATAGCGGTGTCACAGCACAAAACGCCTCACAGTTGGCGGCCCGTATTGCTGCTGTGCGTCCCCCGGCCTGTGCAGGGCTGCCCTTGACGCATCAGCGTGGTACATCGACCGCGAACCTGCGGTTTGGCACCTCCTGCAGCGCAGCTGCCGGGGTATGCGCAAGCGTTCCAACCATTTCATGCACGGGCAGCGCCGCCAATCCGACTGCGGCCGAAATCTGGGGACGCGTCAGCCCGCTCTTACCCGTGGGGACGACGATAGATGCCCTTCAATTCACCTACACGTTTGATCCGAATATCGGGTTTCTCGGCGGTCCCTATTCGCCGATGTTAACCGTCGATCTGGCGCTGGATGATTTTCAGTTCGCCTCACCACTCGCCGCCCTCGCCAATGCCGCGGGTGCAACCAACAGCGAGATTGGATCAGCCGCCACCTATTCAAGTTTCAGTGTCTCAATGCCCGCAGAAGACCTTGCCACAGGAGAATCTCGCTAATGGAGTTTGTGAGTACCCGACATTCGTCCCGCTCGTTCATGGTCATCTCGAAACGAGACGCGTTCATCGAAATCATGACCGAGGTTTTTCCTGAATCGGAGAACAACAAACTCGTCACTTCCGACGAGACATTGCAGGCCATGAATGGTCGCGCCGTAGAGCTCGCCTTTGAGCATGATGTCGTGATTATTGAGGCTGACCCGGACGATGAACAGGAAACGCAGGCCATTCGCGACCTGCTCTCAAACCGGACCAACAAAACGGTGTTTCTCGCACTCACAGGAAGCGATGTCTCCATCGCGAAAGCGCGCAAGCTTCGCGCGGTTGGGATCGATGAAGTTCTTCCCCTGTCGATTGACGGCGAAGAGCTTAGATCCGTGGTGGATGAAAAAATCCGCGAACGCACGGCGGCGCAACCTGCATTTCACCAAAGCATTCCGGCTTTGGGGCACTTGATCCCGGTGGCACAAGCGCGCGGCGGGATCGGCGCCACAACTGTTGCTGTAAACCTTGCCTGCGCGCTCGCAGGCAGGCCAGCAGGCTTTTTCGGCAAACGCGATGGCAGCCGTGTGGCGCTTCTGGATCTCGACCTTCAGTTTGGAAATGCAAACGTGTTTCTCGACATCGAAGACAATGGTGGCTTCCTGCAATTGATCGAGTCCGCAGAAGAGCCTGATGAACGTTTCGTGGTCTCCACCTTGCAGCAGCACCCACTGAAAATCGACGTTCTGTGCGCCCCGCTACAATTGGTCCCACTTCAATCAATGCGTCAGGACCTGCTCGAAAAAATCCTTCAGGTTTTGCTCGCTCGTTACGATTATGTGGTTGTCGACCTTCCGCGTGCGGTTGTCGATTGGGTCGAGCCCATTCTCAAGCAGGCCACCGAGCTTATTCTTGTCACGGACACAAGCGTGCCATGTGTGCGCCAGGCACGTCGTTTGATTGACCTCTACCGCGAAGAAAATGTCGGTCTGCCGGTCGAGATTGTGGTGAACCGTGAGCAGAAACCACTTTTCAAATCGGAACATCTTCGCGAAGCCGAAAAGGTGCTGGAGGCCAAGTTGACCCATTGGATCCCCGACAATGCAAAGATCGCGCGCAGTGCGACGGATCTGGGTCAACCCATCATGAACACCAAACCAAAATCGGACATCGGCAAAGCCATTGGCAAATTAGCGGGTGCCTTGATGGCTGATCAACAAAAAAGTCTTAAAAAACAAGCGTAAGGGGGACGGACGTGTTTAAGGAATATAGATCGCGCCGCGCAGATCAGAAATCAAACGTGCTCCCTCTGGACCGCGCCATCGAAACCCCGGTGCCAGTACAGGCGCAGCATGAGACCATAGACGAGGACCTGCAGGCGCATTTGGAGCTTAAAAACCGTTTGCACGGAGAGCTTCTGGATCGGATGAATCTCTCCTTGATCGACAAGGTCGAGCGCTCAGAGCTCAAACGCCAAATCGCATCGCTGGTCAGTGGGCTGGTTGAGGCCGAAGGCGTTTACATGCGGTCGGATTCTTTCGCAGACTTGGTTGACGAACTCATTCATGAATTCATGGGGCTGGGACCGCTGGAGCCACTGCTGGAAGACCCCACAATCAACGATATTCTCGTGAACTCCTATGACCAGGTCTATGTCGAACGGTTTGGCTTGCTCGAAAAATCCAAGGTGCGCTTTCGTGATGAACGCCATTTACTGCGTATCATCGACAAGATTGTCACCAAGGTGGGCCGCCGCATTGACGAGTCGCAACCCTGGGTCGACGCGCGCCTCGAAGACGGCAGCCGGGTCAACGCGATCATCCGGCCCTGTTCGGTGGATGGACCTGCGCTTTCCATTCGGAAATTTGCCCGCAATCCACTCACCATCCAACGGCTTGTGGAGCAGGAAAGCCTGAATGATCAGGCGGCCAAGCTTTTGGAGGCTCTGGTGGAGG
Source organism: Roseovarius sp. S88 (assembly GCF_037023735.1). Taxonomy (GTDB): domain Bacteria; phylum Pseudomonadota; class Alphaproteobacteria; order Rhodobacterales; family Rhodobacteraceae; genus Roseovarius; species Roseovarius phycicola. The sequence goes on from NZ_CP146069.1 coordinate 2,352,825, forward strand.
CGCGCCTGAACATATTAATCTCGGGCGGCACTGGTACTGGTAAGACCACGATGCTCAACGCGGTATCATCCTTTATCGATGACACGCAGCGCATTGTCACAATCGAAGACGCCGCAGAACTTCAGCTTCAACAAGAGCACGTGGTCCGGCTGGAAACCAGACCGGCCAATTCCGAGGGCACCGGTGTCATCACGCAACGCGACCTGGTGCGCAACGCGCTACGCATGCGACCTGATCGCATCATTGTAGGTGAGGTGCGCGGCGCAGAGTGCTTTGACATGCTTCAAGCCATGAACACAGGTCACGAAGGATCAATGACAACCATTCACGCCAATTCGTCGCGTGATGCTCTGGGGCGTGTCGAACAGATGGTCACGATGCTGGGCGCGGACCTGCCGATCAAAACCATCCGGTCGCAGATCGCCTCTGCCATTCACATCGTCGTTCAGCTCAGCCGCCTCAGCGATGGCAGCCGCCGCGTGGTCAGCGTTTCAGAAATCACCGGCATGGAAGAAGACACCATCACGATGCAAGACATTTTTGTCTACAAACGTCGCGGCAAATCAGAAACCGGCCAAATCCTGGGTGAATTTTTGCCAACCGGCATTCGACCCAAATGCGCCGATCAACTGATCGCGTCTGGGATCGACATTGACAATCAGATGTTTGCCCGTCGTTAGGAGGCCCTGCGTATGTTAGAGATTGAACCGTTCACCACCAACATTCTGATCTATATCGCATTGTTCGTCGGGGTTTTACTGGCATTTGAAGGCAGTCAGCAGCTTTTGTTTCGCAAAGAAACCCATGGCGAGGCACGCAACCGTCGCATGAAGATGATCAAGAAAGGTGCGTCCAGCGAAGAAGTGCTTCAACTGCTACGTGACCCTGCCACCATCGGCAAATCTGGCAATCGCGGATTGATCTCTCGTTTGCGCAGTTTGCTGTCGCAGGCCGGTCTGTCTGTTGGTCCGATCTGGGCCGTGCTCGGGTCCCTGGGTTTGGGTAGCGCGACGTTCCTGTCCACGTCACGGGTGCTCAATCCGGATCTGGCCCTTGCGCTGAGTGTAGTCGCTGCAGTCGCCGTCCCGTTATTGGTCTTGACCGGTCTCAAGCATGCACGCCTAAAGAAACTGACATCCCAGCTCCCTGATGCATTAGACCTCATGGCACGAGGTCTCAAAGTCGGTCATCCCGTCGCCGTCACTGTTGGCAACGTCGCCTCAGAGATGCCTGATCCAATAGGGACCGAGTTTGGTCTTATCCAGGATCAAATCAACTATGGTGACGATGTGGGCACGGCGTTTCACGACTTTGCCAAACGCGTTGGAACAGAAGACGCAAATTACCTTGCGGTCAGTGTTGGGATTCAACACGGCACTGGTGGCAACTTGGCGCGCATATTGAATGTGCTGTCTGAGGTGATCCGCGACCGCCACACGATGCGCAAGAAAATCAAGGCGATTTCCGCGGAAGGTCGACTCAGCAGCCTCATTCTGACCTGTCTGCCACTATTAATTTATCTTTCAATCGAGCTGTCTACACCCAGCTTTTATGGCGATGTCCGGGATGATCCCTGGTTTCCATTTTTTGCTTACACCGTCATCGGCTTGACCCTTGCGCAAGGGTTGATCTTGCAACGGCTGGTCAGGTTCAAGTTTTAACGAGGAGACGAATGATGGACATTGTTATGGACATTCTGACAAATCTAAACCTGTCTCTCAATCACCTCATATTGGCCGGCATCGGCGTGAGTTCTCTGTTCGTCGTCTTTGGTCTTGCAGGCCTGTTCGCGGGCAAGGACGCCGCGGTGCGCCGTATGCAGGGCGGATCGCTTGTTCAGGCGCATGGGGCGGACTTTGATCTGGTTCAGGGGGACGACAGCGACCCGCACGGTCTGTTGCAGGCCTTCGTTCCGACCTCTCGCGAAGAACGCACTAAAGTCGGTAAGCTGCTGCGACGCGCAGGCATCCAGGGCAAACATGCGATCCGCTCGTTTTACGCATTCCGGACACTGATCGGCATCGCATTGCCCGTGCTCTTCGTTGCGGTTCTGGCGCTTCCTGCCGAAGTTCAAGCACAACTGAACATCGCGCGCTGGCTGCAAAACATCACCTGGCTGAACTCTCTTCAAATTATCACCGCGCTTATGGTGCTGGGGTTTTACGGACCTTCTGTCTGGCTGCGCTTGCGCATCAGAAAGCGGCGGCAGGCGATTGAGCACAGCCTTCCCAATGCGCTTGATCTTTTGCAGGTCGCGATGGAGGCCGGTTTGGGCTTTGACGCCGCCATGATCCGCGTTTCTCACGAACTGGCGCAAGCCGCGCCAGAAATATCGCAGGAATTCATGATCCTTCAGCTTGAGCTTCAGGCCGGTAAAGAACGTCAGGCGGCATTCATGGATATGGCGGACCGCATCGGCGTCGAAGAAGTATCCGCCTTTGCCAATGTCATTTTGCAATCCAACCAGTACGGCACGACGGTCTCAACCGCCCTGAAAAGATTTTCAACCGACATGCGCCTGGACCGCGAATTGCGAGCCCAGGAAAAAGCCAACCGGCTCCCCGTGCAAATGTCGGCCGTCATGGCGCTTTGTATGATGCCTGTATTGCTTTTGATCTGCCTGGCCCCCATGCTAATCCGCTGGATCAACATGTTTGGGTAGACGCACTGGCAACTTGCGAGATCCGCTTAGGGCTCGAAGCTGTACTTGGATCAAAGCGCGCTGATGTCGAATTCCTGTCTGACTCACTCTCTTAACTGTCCCATTTGCGACAAACGTCGTTTTCAGGCTAGCCTTACCTCCAAATGCACGCATGGTATGCGTCCAAAGGGAGGAGCTGGCGATGATGCCACGCTGTAAGATTGCTTTGGTGATCCGCACCATCGGGGCCGAGCGCGGGCGCGCGGCGCGGGGGCGTCCGGGTTGGGTTTGATCTGATCAAACCCTTACCCAATCCCTTGTACCAAGGACCACGACTATGAACGAACAAACCCCTCGCCGCTCTGGTGGACGTGCCGCGCGCCGTGCCAGCCGTGCAGCGCCCCTGACCGAAGACCTGCGTCCCATCCGCGCGGGCCTGGAAGGCGGCAAGTATAAGCCGCTGACCAACGCGCAAATCCAGCGCATTCACGACACCGCGCTGGATGCGCTTGAACAGGTCGGGCTGGCCGATGCGCCGGAAAGCGGCGTGGCGTACCTAACGGAGGCCGGAGCCGTTCAAGGCGAGGATGGCCGCATTCGGTTCCCTCGTGCTCTCGTTGAGGACATGCTGGCCAAGGCCAACCGCTCCGTCACACTTCATAGCCGCGATGGGCAAAACGACATGGAACTGAGCGGCACGCGGGTGCATTACGGCACGGCGGGTGCCGCGGTGCATATGGTCGATGTGACCGGCAATGAATATCGCGAGAGCCTGTTGCAGGACCTGCATGATGCCGCGCGGATCGTGGACGTGCTCGACAATGTGCATTTCTGCCAGCGCCCGATGGTGGCGCGGGACATCACCGACAATCTGGAGATGGACCTCAACACGGTCTATGCCGCTTCTTGCGGGACAACCAAGCATATAGGCACGTCCTTCACCGAACCGCATCACGTGCCCCCCGCGCTTGAGATGCTCTACATGATTGCGGGCGGCGAAGATAAGTTCCGCGAGCGCCCCTTCATGAGCAATTCCAACTGCTTCGTCGTGCCGCCGATGAAATTCGCCACGGAATCCTGTCAGGTAATGGAGGAATGCATCAAGGGCGGTATGCCTGTGCTGCTTTTGTCAGCAGGCATGGCCGGGGCCACAGCGCCCTCGACCGTGGCCGGTGCGATTGTGCAGGCCACGGCGGAATGCCTGGGAGGGCTGGTTTACGTGAATGCTGTGAAAGAGGGCCATCCGGCCATCTTCGGCACCTGGCCCTTCGGGTTGGACCTGCGCACGGGCGCAATGTCCATCGGCTCGGGCGAACAGGCGCTGCTCACTGCAGGCTGCGCTCAGATGCATCAGTTCTACGGCGTGCCTGGTGGCGCGGCTGCGGGCGCGTCGGACAGCAAGATGCCCGACATGCAGGCCGGGTGGGAGCAGATGTGCTCCAACGTCATGGCCGGGCTCTCGGGGCTCAACATGATCTATGAGGCGGCGGGGATGCACGCCTCTCTGCTGGGGTTCTGCCACGAAAGCCTGATTCTGGCCGATGATCTGATTGGTCAGGCGCTGCGCTGTGTGCGCGGGATCGAGGTGGATGATGAGACGCTGGCTTTGGACCAGATCAAGGCGGTCTGCATGGGTGGGCCAGGACATTACCTTGGCACGGATCAGACGCTGGGCCGGATGCAACGCGATCACGTCTACCCGACATTCGGCGACCGCACGTCTCCCAAGGAATGGGCAGAGAATGGTAAGCCAGACCTGATTGAAAAGGCCGTGGCACGGAAGGAGGCCATTCTGGCCGAACGGTCCGCAGCGCGGTTTGATCCGGCGCTCGATGCCGCGATCCGCGCGAAATTCAACATTCATCTGTCAGCGTGAACGATCTTTGGCGGGGTGGGTTGTGATGTCATCATCGGCTCTACCCTGAGGATCTTTTGACCTTGCAATGCCAAAAATCGGCTGAGAGATTTACCGAAGCTGTTGCGGCCACCAGTTGAATCGGCAGCTCAAACCCGACCTTCGCCCTCTAAATCGTGACCCCATTCCGCCCGGCGAGATCCACAAAGAACTGCCAAGCCACGCGGCCTGACCGGGCGCCACGCGTGGCTTGCCACTCAATCGCCTCCGCACGCAGCGTGTCCGCGTCAAGGGTTATGCCATGCGCAGCACAATACCCATCGATCATCGCCAAATATTCGTCTTGCGAACAGGGATGGAACCCAAGCCACAGGCCAAAGCGATCTGACAGGGACACTTTCTCTTCCACCGCCTCGCTAGGGTTGATCGCACTTGAGCGTTCATTCTCGATCATATCGCGCGGCATCAGGTGGCGGCGGTTTGAGGTGGCATAGAACACCACGTTGTCGGGCCGTCCCTCAATGCCGCCATCCAATACCGCCTTCAGGGATTTGTAGTGCTGGTCGTCATGGCTAAAGCTCAGGTCATCGCAAAAGAGCAGAAACCGCGCCTCGCTTGTCCGCAGCACATTCAAGAGCCGCCCGACACTCGGCAGGTCCTCGCGCTGCAACTCCACGATCTTGAGCGGATGCCCCTCTGCCAGAACAGCCGCATGCACCGCCTTCACGAGTGAAGATTTCCCCATCCCCCGCGCCCCCCAGAGAAGCGCGTTGTTCGCGGGCAGACCGCGCGCGAACTGCACCGTGTTGGCCAGAAGCGTGTCGCGTGAGCGGTCAATGCCCACCAAGAGGGACATATCCACGCGATTGACGTCTGAAACCGGCTCCAACCGGTCCGGCTCCACATGCCAGACAAACGCATCTGCCGCATCAAAATCAGGTGCGCCCATCGGCGCCGGGCTCATCCGCTCCAGTGCCGCCGCGATCCGCTCCATGGCGTTGCTCACGATTTGTCCTTCTCCGAAGCGGCCTCTTCCAGCTCTTCGAGCAGGTCTTCATCCGCCTCTTCCTCATCATCTTCAAACCACACACCCTCGGCGCGCAGCTTGGCTTCGCGGGACTTCTCCACCCGACGCACAAGGAAGATCGAGACCTCATAAAGACCGTAAACCACGGTGAAGAGGATAAGCTGAGTGATGACATCAGGGGGGTCACAAGCGCGGCCAGCACAAGGATACCCACCATCGCATATTTGCGCACGCCGCCCAGGCCCTCGGCGCTTACCAGCCCGGCCTTGCCCATGAGCGTAAGCAACACGGGCAGCTGGAAGCAGATGCCAAAGGCCATGATGAATTTTAGGGTGATGTCGAGGCTTTCATTCACCTTCCCGAAGAAGGTGATGCGGATGCCTTCATCTGTTTCGGGAACCACGGCTCCGAAATTGTCGGGCACAACAGGCAGATTGGGGTCGACTACAGTTTCCACCTCGCTCACCGCACCCGACAAAAGGTTGGCAAAGATCGAGCTAACATCGGCAAAGCCGAGGAAAAAGTTCATCGCCAGCGGCGTGACCACGAAATGCGCAAAGGCCGCGCCCAAAATGAACATGATCGGAGATGCGACAACAAACGGCAAAAACGCCTGTTTTTCGTTTTTGTAGAGCCCCGGCGCCACAAAGCGCCACATCTGATGCGCAATCACAGGAAAGGCCAGAATGAAGCCGAACACCATGGAGATACGAAAAAGCGTAAAGAGGTATTCCTGCGGGCTTGTATATTGAAGCGTGGGGGCCGGATCTCCCAGATCGCGCAACGTGGCCTCGATCGGGGCCAGCAGGAATTGCAGGATCGGTTCCGCTACCACAAAGGCCAGAACAATACCCACTACAAATGCACCCACAGACCGAATAAGCCGCGTGCGCAACTCGGCCAGGTGCTCAATGAGCGGTGCCGAGCTTTGTTCGACGTCGTCTGTTTCCGTGCTGCTCATGCGATGTCACCCGAGGCCGGTTTGGACGCAGCTTTCTTAGCGGGCGCCTTCTTCGCAGCGGGCTTCTTGGCCGCCGATTTTTTTACGGCGGGCTTTTTCGCGGCCGCTGTGGCGGCTGGTTTCTTCGCGGCGGGCTTTTTGGCGGCTGGCTTCGGCGCAGCCTTCTTCGCAGCAGGCTTGGCCGTCTCTGCCTTTGCCGCTTCTTCAGCCGCCTTGCGCTCATTGGCCATCTCAGCCGAGCGCTTGGAAATCTTCTCGACCATCTCCTTGCGCTCATCGTCAAATTCGGCGCGCTTGGGCGCAGGCCCTGCCATCGTTTTGGCGGTAAAGCTCTCGGTGGATTTCTTGACCTCGTCCATTGCGGAACTGACCGGATTGGTCGCCTTCTTGAGCGTTGAGGTCACGTCGCTCACACCGGCATCGTCTGCTGCGTCATTCATTGCACGACTGAATTCGCGCGCCATCTGCTTGGCTTTGCCCACGAATTTGCCCACCGCACGGAACATGCCCGGCAAATCCTTTGGCCCTACGACAATCAGCGCAACAACGCCGATCACCATGAGCTCGGTCCAGCCCAGATCAAACATGGCTTGGGTTACGCCTTGTCTTTGTCCGTTTCAGGCGTGACGTCCTTTGCCATGTCGGCCGCCTCATCCGTGGCGTCTTCGATTTCCTTGTTGCCTTCTGCCACGCCCTTTTTGAAGGACGTGATCCCCTTGCCCACTTCGCCCATCAGCGAAGAGATTTTGCCGCGTCCGAAAAGCACAAGCACCACAACGGCAATAAGAAGGATGCCCGGAAGGCCAATATTGTTCAGCATTGTTTGTCTCCCATATCCCGGACCCCTTCGAGCGGTCCCTGTGGATTGTCACCAACCGTATCTAAGCGGTCCCGCCGCCGGTTGGAAGAACGAATGCACCTCAAGATGCGGATTTTTTCCTTCAACGCGCGCGGAAAATTCAAATTTTCCGTCCCATTTTTTTATCAAAAAAATGCGCGCGCTTATGTTGGACGCCGCGCACCTGCCAGAACGGAAACAAATCCAACGGTCAGAACCACAACACAAATGACCAGCAGTTGCTCATATTTGTGCCAGTCCGCCAAAGCGGTTTCCTCGAAAAGAACTGTTCGCTGGAAGTATCCAAAGGCTCCGGCCATAGCGGCCACAAAACTCACGGTATAAGCCCAAACCGGCACGCGCAGTCCCATCACCAAACCAGCCACGATAACCGGCGTCAGGAAAAGACTGGCGGTGCCGCTGACCGCTACTGCATCAAACAGGCTTTGGTTGCCCCACAAGGTCAAAGCTGCCCCGGCAGCCATGAAGCCCACCATCGCCATGCGACCTCCCGCGAGGGATCTTGGCGCCATCCCCAGCTCATCGACCATCAGCCGCGCTGAGCTGGCCAAGGACGAGTCCAATGTGCTGAGCGCGCTGACCAGAAGCGACACCATCAGCGCGGTAAATACCCAGGCCGGAAACATCTGCGCCCAGGTGCCCAAAAGTTCGCCCTCATAGGCGGCACCTTGCAAAGCCGCTTCGATGCCAAAGAAGCCAAATCCAAGGATGCACAGGACCGAAATCCAGAACGCATGCAGGAACGACGCCCTTGTGGTGGATCGGTCCGCCAGAAACCCGCGATCCATCATCACCGGATCATGAATGGGATAGGAAAACACCTGTAGAAAGGCCACGAGCAACAGAACCTGACCATTCCAGGCACCGCTTGTTCCCTCAGCCGTCAGAACCGCTCCAATGTCAAAGCCGGGACTTGTGATCAGCGCCACGAACGCCACAGCGAAAACGACCAAAAACACCAGCATTTGCAACACATCCGTGCGCAACGCCGCGCTCAACCCTCCCCAGGCGCTATAGGCCAGACCAAGGCCCGCCACCAAGAGTATCGAACCTTCGCGCGCGAAACCCAGTTCTGGCAGAGCCGCGGAAAAGATCAGACCCACAACCAGAAGATTGGCAAACACCTCTGACAAAAGCCGCAGAGCGATGACCAGGTTGTAGCATGTCGTGCCGGTGCTTCCGAACCGATCACGCAACCAGTCCTGAACCGATCCCGCCCCGTAAGCGCGCAACCGGCCCACGACATATCCACCGGTTAGAAACGAGCCATAGTAGGCCGCATAGGCCAGCACCCCCCAAATTCCGTAGAAATACCCCAGGATGGCCGAATTCATCAGCGAGCGGGCGAAGATCCACGTCGTGACCTGGCTGAGCACCAGGGTCCAAAGCCCGGGCGCACGCCCCTCCTGCCCGGCCCCTCCGAAAAACCCTTCTACCGTCGCACGGCGTGGGGCTACAAAAATGCTGGCAAGAACGATCAGGCCAAAAATGACCATAATGGCAGTGGTTTGCATGTAGAGTTGTCCTGCGTGGTGCGGCCAGAGTGGTTTGACGTTCCGGTTCGCCTAGCAATCGTCACTGCTTCGTGCCAGTCACAATTCACCCCACCCGCGAAAACGTGATCACGCCTCTTTCAACAGAGTGAACTCAGCCTCTGCAACCTGTTGGCCATTGACCTGAAGCTCGACGCGATGCGCGCCGGGATGTAGGGTGAATGTGGTCGCATTGCCCTTGAGTTTATGGGTTTTCTGCAATGTGAGCGGATGTCCTCCAGCCAGCTTTGCCTGCTTCCACTTGAAAACCTTGCGCCCGGCACGACCGTTAGGGCGGTGAAAATGCATCACGTAATCCACCAACACCGGAACATCTAAATCCGCGGAAATCTCTGCGCTGAGATCAAGGTTTTCTCCAATGCATATGGGAGTGCGTTCAACCTTCAGAACAGCAGTCAGTGGTACATCCTGAACATAGCCCAGCAATCCGAGCGCATCCGGATGCCCATGTTTGATCAGCGTCCGCAACGCATGGCGCGTGATCCAGGCCAGTTCCTTGTCGTTCTGGCGTCCCATTTTGGCCCACAAACGCAGGCGCTCAATCACAGCATCTGGATTAAATTTTGATATATCATTCAGATGGTTCGCCACCGATCTTGTGACAAAACGCGTTGGATCGGCATGCAGTTGGTCGAGCAACACCAGCGGGCGCAATGGATCAATCTCGATTTTCTTTGCCCAAGGCAAAGAGGGCCGTGTCCCCTCACTCACCAGCCGACGTACGTGGTAGTTACCATCGCTAACCCAGCGCTCCAGCCGCGCCCAGGTTTCCTCTGGCCACTGATTCAGGAACGGGCGGACATAGAACTCCATCGAAAACCGCTGTGTCGCCGTGTAGAGCAGATCGAGCGCCCTCTCCCGATACTTTTCCAGCCCATGCCGCACCGCCAATATACCGGGAACCGCATGTATGAACCGTCCAAAATCGTCATCAGTCTTGGACGGATCCAGCTTGGGGGGCATTGCTGCTTCGATCTGATCCGCCATGGTTGGAAAATCAGGCGAAAGCCGCGGTTCCAGACAATCAGCAATCCATTCAAGCCGCGCCATCAACTCTCGCTCAGCTAGGCCTTCCATCACCTGAGCCTGAAAGCCTTCTGCGTCATATCCCGGCACTCCAGCGGCATACTCCGCCGCCAGATCACCGATTCTGTCAGCGTTAAACAGCTGATCTTTCAGAGAAAAACTCTCTGCCACGACCTACATCGTCGTATTCGTCGCGCCACCATCCAGGAGAATGTTCTGCCCGACAATGAACCCCGCGTGCTGACTGCAAAGAAACGCGCAAGCCGCGCCAAACTCTTCGATTGTGCCATAACGCCCGGCGGGAATTGTTGCAGCGCGTTGCGCACGTGCTTCGTCCATCGAAATCCCCTGCGACTTGACCACGCCACCATCCAGCGCGTCAGCACGCTCAGTTGCATGAATTCCGGGTTGCAAGTTATTGATACAGACACCTTTTCCAGCAACTTGACGCGATGTACCAGCCACATAGCCGGTCAAGCCCGCCCGCGCCGAGTTGCTGAGGCCCAGCACCGGCACTGGAGCTTTTACACTCACTGACGTGATGTTGACCACCCGGCCCCAGCCTTGCGCCATCATGTCCGGCAACAGCGCCTTCATGAAGGCAATCGGCGTCAGCATGTTGGCATCAAGCGCCTTGATGAAGTCCTCACGGTCCCAGTCAGACCACATGCCAGGTGGTGGGCCACCTGCGTTGGTGACAAGGATATCTACGCCCTTGGCCGCTGCCAGAACCGGCGCGCGGCTGTCTTCGGTTGTTACATCGGCTGCGATTGTCTCGACATCCACACCAAAATCCTTGCGAATGTCTTCGGCAGACGCCTCTAACGCCTCGGCGCCACGTGCATTCATCACAAGGTCCACACCCGCCTCGGCCAAAGCACGGGCACATCCAAGCCCAAGACCCTTGGACGATGCACAAACCAATGCCCGTTTACCTTTAATTCCCAAATCCATGTCATATCCTCCCTCAATGCTTGCCCTGCATCTAAACCAACTGCGCGAAAGGATGCCAGCAAAACACCAACGCGTTGACCCGATACCGCCATAATCCTAAGTAATCTCATGAATAATACGTTCGCGCGAGTTGTTAGGAACGCCATATGAGCTCTGTCTCCGACGGTCCCACCTATTCGGTTCCGGTCTTTCTGGCCGTGGACTTTAGCGTGACCAATGGGGCCAATCACGGAGACCCTATCTCCTTTGCACGCGAGCTTGACCTTGACGATGTGTATGACCTGCGCAAAGGCGCGCAACAGTACCGGCTTGCCCTGTCACCTGATCCGAATGGCAACTTTGCCATCGCGTCCGACACGCATCTTGGCACGTCCGGGCACCTTGTGCATCTCGATTGCTGCCTGACGATGATGTCGAACACAGGAAAAACCACCGAACTGCTGGTATTGGTTGAGGTCGATAGAAATGGCCATGTGGCGCAAATCTATGTGCTTCCCCTGGCGCAGGTGCATCCGAAAACCGGCTACGCGCTAGTCGGGATTGACCCGGACACCGCACGTCAGAAATTCGCCGAAGTGGCTTGTGTCTCTTTTTCACGCGGCACGCAGATTACAACCGCCTCAGGCGCACAGGTTCCCATTGAGGATCTGCGCGTCGGCGATGACGTCCTCACCCGGGACGACGGCGTTCAGAAAATCCGCTGGATCGGCCAATCGACCGTGCGCGCGGTTGGGGATTTTGCCCCCATCCGCATACGTGCGGGCGCACTCAACAACACCAATGACCTTATTCTCAGCCCCGAACACCGGCTTTTCATCTACCAGCGCTCAGATGCGCTTGGCGCAGGGCGCGCCGAGGTTCTGGTCCGTGCACGGTACCTGGTGAACGGCGACACAGTGGTACAGGAAGATGGCGGATTCATTGACTATTTTCAGCTGCTTTTTGATGAACACCAAATCATCTATGCTGAAGGAATAGCTGCCGAGACGCTGCTGGTAGACCCGCGCACCCGAGCGGCCTTGCCCAATGATCTGGGCAACAACCTTGATCCTGCTTCGACGTCCCACGGTGACAGACCACACCAGGATTTCGAGGTAAGCGAAAAGCTCCTCAAACACCCTGATGCGGCCAGCCTTCTCAAGCGCGCGTCGCGAAATTAACCCGCACGTCAGCATTCATCCATGGAATAGAAAAACTCTTCGCGGGTTATCTTGCTGTCTTTAACGGTGTAGACGCCCACCTCTTCCATATCCATGACATCGCCGCTGGCTTTTTCCTTGACCTTCATCTTGAAAATCACAGCGAATTTATCGTCACCATGCGGCATCGGATCGCTGATCGTACCCTCCAGCATTTCCATGCTGTTGTTCCACCACTCATGCTTACCCTTGATGGCATCAAGCCCCTGCGCCTCACGCCCCATACCTGTGTCAGGCATTTCCATCGCTTCAACGGAAACGGCGTCTTTGGCATATAATTTGTCCAAATTCGCGCCTTCACGGTTCTCCCGGCATCCGGCAACCAATTCATTTGCAACGTCCATAAGTGACATGATGAAACTCCCTGATGTTCTTGTAATGTTCTGATCTTCTCATGAATCGTGCCCTGCGTCTACCGCGCATCCATGACAGGCGAATGACTGCTGACCGAAGCTGTCAGGGTGCGCCCGAAACCAGCATGTTGCACCACCCCGCGCGCCCCTTTATACGGCGCGCATGTTGGACCAAGCCCCAAATCGCCCTGACCTGCCGGCTGAGATTGCCCGGCGGCGCACTTTTGCCATCATCTCTCACCCTGATGCCGGCAAGACGACCCTGACCGAGAAATTCCTGCTCTATGGCGGAGCCATTCAGATGGCCGGACAGGTGCGAGCCAAGGGCGAGGCACGGCGCACACGCTCGGACTTCATGCAGATGGAGAAGGACCGCGGCATCTCCGTCTCGGCCTCGGCGATGTCCTTTGATTTCAAAACCTTCCGCTTCAATCTTGTGGATACACCGGGTCACTCGGATTTCTCTGAGGACACATATCGCACGCTGACCGCCGTCGACGCCGCCGTTATGGTCATCGACGGGGCCAAAGGCGTGGAAAGCCAGACGCAGAAGCTTTTTGAAGTCTGCCGTTTGCGCGACCTGCCGATCCTGACCTTCTGCAACAAGATGGACCGCGAAAGCCGCGACACGTTCGAGATCATTGACGAAATTCAGGAAATGCTGGCCATCGACGTCACCCCGGCCTCCTGGCCCATTGGCGTCGGCCGGGACTTCATTGGCTGTTACGACATGTTGAATGACCGGCTGGAACTGATGGACCGGGCTGATCGCAACAAGGTCGCGGAATCCATCGCGATTGATGGTCTCGATGATCCCAAACTGGCTGAACATGTGCCCGCCGATCTCGTTGAAAAGCTCCGTGAAGACCTGGAAATGGCGCGCGAATTACTTCCTGCGCTGAACCCGCAATCTGTGCTTGAGGGCCACATGACCCCCATCTGGTTCGGCTCTGCGATCAACTCCTTTGGTGTCAAGGAACTGATGGACGGCATCGGCAGCTACGGCCCCGAACCACAGCCGCAATCGGCTGAACCACGCCAGATTTCTCCCGAAGAAACAAAGGTTTCCGGCTTTGTCTTCAAAGTGCAGGCGAATATGGACCCCAAGCACCGCGACCGCGTGGCCTTTGTCCGCATGGCGTCGGGCCATTTCAAGCGCGGCATGAAACTCACCCATGTGCGCACGAAAAAACCCATGGCGGTCTCAAACCCCGTGCTCTTTCTCGCCGCCGACCGGGAACTTGCCGAAGAGGCCTGGGCCGGCGACATCATCGGCATCCCCAACCACGGCCAACTGCGCATCGGCGACACGCTCACCGAAGGCGAAGCCCTGCGCGTCACCGGCATCCCCTCTTTGCGCCCGAGCTTTTGCAGAACTGCCGAGCGGGCGATCCGATGAAGGCCAAGCACCTGGAAAAAGCCCTGATGCAGTTCGCCGAAGAAGGCGCGGCCAAAGTGTTCAAGCCCACCTTAGGCTCGGGCTTTATCGTGGGCGTTGTGGGGCAGCTTCAGTTCGAGGTCCTGGGCTCCCGCATCGAGCTGGAATACGGCCTGCCCGTGCGCTTTGAGCAATCCCAATTTACCTCCGCCCGCTGGGTGCATGGCTCCAAGGACGCGATTGAAGCCTTTGCGGCGGCCAACAAACAGCACATCGCCGAAGACAATGACGGCGACACCGTCTACCTCACCCGCCTGCAATGGGACATCGACCGCGTGGAACGGGATTATCCGGAGGTAACGTTAAGTGCGACGAAAGAGATGATGGTGTGAGGGATCGACGTTTCTGCGCTTGAGGTATCTAGCGGCAACTCTGCGGTGCGGATTCAATGGATCGCCGCAACACACTGTGCAAACTTCTCCGCCGGGGTTTCGTATTGCAAGGTTTTTCGTGGCCGCTCGTTGAGTTGCCGCGCGACGGCGCTGAGTTTGGCCTGACTGAGGGTCGACATGTCGATGCCTCGCGGGAAGTACTGACGCAAGAGCCGGTTGGTGTTCTCGTTACTGCCGCGTTGCCACGGCGATTGCGGATCGCAGAAGAAGACGTCGATCTTTGTCGCCATGGTGAACGCCGCATGGGCGGCCATCTCTGAGCCGCGATCCCATGTCAGCGAGCGGTAGAGTTCTTTGGGCAATTTTCGGGCCTGCTTGATCAGGGCGGTGATAACGCTTTGCGTATCCTTGTTCGCAACTTTGGCCAGCATCACGAACCGCGAGTGCCGCTCGACCAGCGTAGCGATGTAGCTGTTGTTTGCCCCAACGATCAGATCGCCCTCCCAGTGGCCGGGCACGGCCCGGTCTTCGATTTCGGGCGGGCGCTCGCTGATCGGCACTGCGTCTTTGATCTTGCGTAGCTTCAGACCTTTCTGGGTCGCATGCCGGGACCGACGGATGGCGCGCGGGCTGCGCAGGCATTGCTGCAGCTCCTTCTTCAGAACGCCGCGCGTCTGCACATAAAGGCTGCGATAGATCGTCTCGTGGCTCACACGCTCTCGCTCTTTGTTTGGGTGCTTGCGCATCAGCCAGCCCGCGATCTGCTGAGGAGACCACTTCAACCGCAGCTTTCGGGCAATGAACCGACACAAGTGGTCGTTGAAGGAGAGCTTACAGGCTTTGGGCCGCCTTGCGCAGTCCCATGCGCGCTGATCTGACAATGCCGCGCGATACGCCTTGCGCCCACCGTTTCTGCGCACCTCCCGGCTGATCGTCGAGGGAGTACGTCTAAGGTCGCGCGCAATAGAGCGCAATGACCGATCCCCTGCCAGCCCACGGGATATCTCCTCACGCCCCTCGAGGCTCAAGGCCAGCCGAGACCTGGTGCGTGCACGCGGACGGATACCACCAGTCAAAGCCAGATGCGGAAAATCGAAGACGACGCACGATCAAACCTGCGGCCTATCGAGCTCAGGGACTCACCCCGCTGCCACCGATCCCACATCTCCGACTTCTGTTTGTCCGTATAAAACGTCCGCGTGCGGTACTTCATGATCAACACTCCATCTCTCCAAAAAGATTAAAGTGTTGCGACCACCCGTTGAATCCTCACCGCAAAGCGGACATTGAACACCCTCGCGCGGAATCACGGCGCGTAGCGCCGCCGCGCGATCGCCAGACCGCCCCATCGGGCTGGCGATTGGCTCACGTAAGCGCGCCGATCCAAGGACATGCAGACTTGGCTGACATAAAGTGTTCAGAATTTGTAAAAGGTCGCCATCCCGCGGTCTGGCCATCCCGCGCCTCTGCTGATTAACGTGCAACACGGGCTCACAGCAGACTTTTAAAACCCCATCCGCCCGATATGGACCGCTCTGCCACCAAAGCTCATGCGTTGACGTCCAGACAGAATCGGACAAACTCCCATCATGACACTCCAAAATCGCGTCCAACCCACCGGCGACATTCTTGCTGTCCCGGACCGCGGCACGCTCATGGGCAATCGCGGCATCCTGCATGACGATCACCAACGCCTGACCGCGCGCCGTTGGCAGCATCCGCACTGGGTCACATGCATCACGACGTACAAGGACTGGCACCGCAAAGTCATGCAGCCGCATAACTACACCGAGCTCTTTTTTCTCGACGAACCCACAGCGCTGGCTGCCGGTCACCGCCCCTGCGGCCTTTGCCGTCACAAGGATTATACTCGGTTCAAAACACTCTTTAACGCCGCCAACGGCACACAAACCCTTGACCAGATCGACCGCCTGATGCAGCGCGACCGCATCACGCGCAGCCGCATTCAGGTGCGTTACAAAGCACAGGCGGCGGACTTGCCTGACGGCACATTCGTATTGCACGATGCCACGCCGCATCTTCTCTGGGAAACGCACGCACTTCGCTACAGCCCCGCCGGATACACCAACGCCCTGCCCCGACCAACGGGAGCCATAACAGTCCTGACCCCGGCCTCCACCGTCGCCACTTTGCAACAAGGTTACCAGCCTGCTCCACACCAGACTGCGTATGACTTTTTCTGATCACGGCTTCTTTCTTGTCAAAAATACCCAAATCCCCGCCACCTGCCCCTTGCGCCAACACCAGACGTCTTTCAAACTCCGCGCATGAGCAGGGATCCCACCTGGGGCGTGGTGGCCACCATCAAAGCCCCGGACACCGACATTCTGAATTTCGCCGCATGGCACCTGGATCAAGGTGCGCAGCGCGTACAGATTTATCTTGACGAGGACGCCCCAAAAGCCCGCGTGGCGCTCAAAGCGCATCCAAAATGCCGGGTTATCGTCACCGATGCGCAATATTGGAAACGCCGCCGCCGTCACAAAGGCCGCCCCGAAAAACATCAAACCCGCCAGAGCCTGAACGCAACGCATTGCTATAAACGCAATCCTAAGGTCGACTGGCTTTTGCATACCGACGTGGATGAGTTTCTGTGGCCTGTGGCTTCATTGACGGACCAGCTGGCCGCTTTACCCGACGCCACAATAAGCGCGCGCGTCCGACCCATTGAAGTCATGGCACCCGATCCGAATGATCCACTAGATCCCGGTGTCTTCTGGTGCAAAGCCTGCGCGCGTTTGCCGGCACATCGCCGCGCAGAGTCCGAAGCCATCTATTCCACCTATGGGTCGCATCTGAACGGCGGCTTTATCAGCCATGTCGCCGGCAAGGTTTTTGTCCGCACGGGGCAAGAAGACGTGTCCTTGCGGATTCACAACGCCTTTCACGCCGGTGAAATGGATCCTGAACCGTCTGAATTGAGCCAGACCAGACTTGTGCATATGCATGCCCCGGATTGGGATCATTGGTACAGGCATTACCGCTACCGGCTTAAACACGGCTCTTACCGCGCCGATCTCAGGCCTGCTCCCCAACCTGATGGCGTGAGCCTCAACAAACATGCTCTATTTGCCAAGCTCGAAGCCGAGGGCGGTGAAGAGGCCTTGCGCATGCTCTACCAAGAGGTCTGCACCGCCACGCCGGAGTTACGCGAGCGGCTGAAAGCGCATGGTCTTTTGCACAAAGTCACGCTCGATCTGGACGCTTGCCGTGCGCGTCATTTCCCGGATTTTGGGTGATCTCGCAAACTGTTGCGAAAATGCGAACATTTCGCGCAGGTGGTTCAGCATTGTTCACATAGCCACCCTGTCCATTGACCCCCCTACGCCCTTAGGATATGGCCCTAACACGCATCAGGCCAAGCCTGATCAAGAGGATACGGCGGGCCAGGTGAGCGTCCGCAACTAGTGGACGTACATGACAAAATTTTCTGATCTGAATCTGAATCCCAAAGTGCTGAAGGCCATTGACGAGGCCGGATACGAAACCCCTACCCCCATTCAGGCTGGTGCCATTCCCCCCGCGCTCGAAGGGCGCGATGTGTTGGGGATCGCCCAGACCGGCACGGGCAAGACGGCCAGCTTCACGCTGCCCATGCTGTCGCTTCTGGCACGCGGCCGTGCACGCGCCCGCATGCCGCGTAGCCTGGTGCTCTGCCCCACGCGGGAACTGGCGGCACAGGTAGCCGAAAACTTCGACACCTATTCCAAGCACCTGAAACTGACCAAGGCGCTCCTCATCGGCGGCGTTAGTTTTGGGGAACAGGACAAGCTGATCGATAAGGGTGTGGACGTTCTGATAGCCACGCCAGGCCGCCTGCTCGATCACTTTGAACGCGGCAAACTGCTTTTGACCGGCGTGCAGGTCATGGTCGTGGATGAGGCCGACCGGATGCTCGATATGGGCTTCATCCCCGATATCGAACGCATCTTCAGCCTCACGCCCTTTACCCGCCAGACATTTTTCTTCTCCGCCACCATGGCGCCCGAGATCGAGCGGATCACAAACACCTTCCTGCAGGCTCCGGCCCGTGTCGAAGTCGCACGGCAAGCCACCGCCTCTGAGACGATTGAACAGGGGGTTGCCATCTTCAAACCCTCGCGCCGCGAGCGCGCCGACAGCGAAAAACGCAAATTGCTGCGAGCATTGATTGATGCCGAGGGCGAGGCCTGCACCAACGCGATCATCTTCTGCAACCGCAAGACGGATGTGGATATCGTTGCAAAATCGCTCAAGAAATACGGCTATGACGCGGCTCCCATCCATGGCGACCTTGACCAGAGCCAGCGCACCCGCACGCTCGATGGTTTCCGCAATGGTGAACTGCGGTTCCTCGTGGCCTCCGATGTCGCCGCCCGTGGTCTGGATGTGCCCGCAGTAAGCCATGTCTTTAACTTCGACGTGCCCGGCCATCCCGAAGACTACGTGCACCGCATTGGCCGCACAGGCCGTGCCGGACGCGACGGCAAGGCGATCACGCTCTGCAATCCCCGCGACACCAAGGCACTGGCCGCTGTTGAGGCGCTCATTCAGAAAGACATCCCGCGCCTTGAGAACCCTCTGAAATCCGACAAACCGGAAGACGAGGCTGTGCAGGAAGACGCGCCCAAAAAGCGCCGCTCCCGCAGCCGCAAGTCCGAGGACGCGCCCAAGGCAGAGCCTGAGACTGAAGCCGTCGAGGCCACTGAGGCGGAAGAGCCGCAAAAACCTGCCCGCAAACCCCGCGACAAGGGGGGCCGCGGCAAAGACAACAAGGTCGTTGGCATGGGCGATGACATGCCCAGCTTCATCGCCAAAAGCTTTGAGGAGCGCATGGCCTCGTAGGGTGGGCAGTTTGCCCACCACCCAGGAAAGCCAAGTCTTAACAACCTCTTAAACCGTTTCGCGCGCGAAACCTTTCAGCACCGTAGAGTGGGGCTTCACCCCACCTCCCCTCAATCAATAAACGCATCCGCCCTGAGGCCTGCGCGCTCCAGATGAATTGGCAACACCCGGCCATAAAGTTGTTTCGTGCGTTCCGGCGAGCCGACCATGTCCGGTTCCTCTACATAAGAAAAGATTGCCACATAGCGCCGCGTCGAACCTTTTAAAGGCGCCACGCGGTGCAACGAATACCGCCCCCGGAAAAGCTGCAGATCTCCCGGTTGCAATTCCAGCACTGTCACCTTATCCGACGCGCCCGCAAGCACCCGGCTGACCTCTTCGAAATTCTCCCCTTCCCGGCGGATCATCGGCGCATATTCAAACGCCCCGCCCTCTTCGGCGTTCTGAATAGCCAGCGTCACGGTGAAATTATTGGTGTCAAAATGCCAGGGAAAGCCGTTGCCCTCTTCGGCCATATTCACAATCACATCGGCCAGGGGATCGGCATAGCGGTAAAACTTCTCCTCCTGCAGGCAGTCCTGAACGAACCCGTCAAAGCCCGGCGCATCATGGATTGTGCGCAGCGCGCCGGAGCGGGCGAAATTATCCGCCGGAATGAACGTGTTGGATCGTTCAAAGAACTGCCTGCGCGGATCATCCTCGGGAAGGTCAGGATCATCTTGCGTAAAGTAAGGGTTCGTGCGGTTGAAACTGCGATGGCCCTCTGCGGCCACGCCGTCGGCCTCCGCCGCCAATGCCGCAATCGCTTTGCGCGTCAGGAAGTTCCGGATCACCGCACAGCCATCCCGCGCCAGGTCCGCCCGCACCTGCGCCACAATAGCGTCGCGCTCTGGTCCGTCGCGATGGATCGGATAGCGGTCAAGATCAATCAGATCGGATGCATGAAACACCATGGCAGGTCCTCCCTGCTCTCAGCTTTGGTCAGCGCGCACGTCCCGTCTTGGCAAAAACCGGCATGCCGGTGTCGGAAATGTTGGTCTAACCTGCCCAGTCCGGCGTAATGTCGATCTCAAACGCCGCCTCGCGCCGCCAGTCCATCGCCTTGAGATCCCCGATCGTGGGCACTTCCCTATCCGAGTCGCCAATCCGCCGCATGACAATGCCTTCCCCAAGAACATAGGGCTTCACCCAATACTCCAGCACCTGTCGCGGCACCGAATTCATGGTTGGTCCCGCCGCGCAACACCGCACATTCGGCGGGTCGCCGTAGTGCAACCTGCGCGACAAGATATCATGTCGCAAAAGACCGATTGGCCCTTGCAGTGCGGCTGCGTGAAAACTCTCTTGAAATCCCATGGGGCGGGAAAACGCGACATCAAAAGGCGTTTGGCAGGCCTGACATTCGATCCGGGCCAGCACACCCTCATTGGCGTAGATATTCGCCATATGGTCTGGCTTGAATGGATCAAACCGCGGCACCGCCGCTTCGTCAAACCAGAGGGGCTTGTCTTTGATACGGCTCAGGATATCCGTGTATTCGGTATGCATGCTCTCAGCTTAGTCGACTGATAATCACCGTCACTTCCGGTTTCTTGCCAATCTCGCCCATGGCCGAGTTCCGAACAACCTTGCGCAACCCGTCCTCCAGCACGTCATCATCGCTCAGCGTTGCGGATTTCGCCCGCCCCATGAACTGGCTGAGATCTTCTTCCAGCACATCGATCAGAGGCGCGCGGCTACTTCCGGTTTCCGCCAGCCCTCTGACCTCACACCACGGCTCCCCCAGTGGCTCATCCTCTTCGTCCAGGATCACATTGACCGTCACATGCCCATTCAGCGCCATGCGAATCCGGTCGCGCACAATGCCGTCCAGCGCGCCGATCTTGACCGATCCATCCAGATAGGTGCGCCCAGTTTCCACATATCCCACCACTTCGGCGCGATTGCCGCTGAGGTCGATCATCGTCCCATTGGGGGCCAAAACCCCACCGATGCGGTTTTCCCCCGCCAGTTTCACATGTTCCCGCAAATGCCGATGCTCCCCATGCATCGGCACCACGACCTGCGGCTGGATAATCTTGTGCAACCGGCTCAGATCAGGGCGGTTGGCATGGCCGGAGACATGGTAGTTTCCGCTGCTGTCATCAATGACATCGACCCCCATCTCGCTGAACTGGTTCATGATGCGGATAACGCCGCGCTCATTGCCGGGGATCGTCTTGGAGGAAAAGAGGAACGTATCGCCATCCCGCAACTCAATCCCGTTGTATTTGCCATTGGCCAGTTGCGCACTGGCCGCGCGGCGCTCCCCCTGGCTTCCGGTCACAATGAGCATCAGGTTCTCGTGTGGGATCTCGCGCGCATCCTCCGGGCTCACTGTTCTTGGGAAATCCCCCAAGACGCCCGTTTCAATTGAGGCTTCAATCATTCGCCGCATCGCCCGACCCATCAGGCAAATCGACCGCCCCGCGCGCTGACCGGCCTCTGCCAGCGTCTTCACGCGCGCCACGTTGCTGGCAAATGTCGTCGCCACAAACGCGCCCTTGCACCCATCAATCAACGCCTCGATATCCGGGCCAAGCATGCTCTCGGAGCGGCCCTCATGATGCGTGAACACATTGGTGGAATCACACATCAAAGCCCGGACACCCGGTTCGGCCAAAGACCGCCAGAGGTCTTCGTCAAACGGCTCTCCGACCACCGGATCGGTATCCATCTTGAAGTCGCCTGAATGCACCAGCCGTCCTGCAGGTGTATCAATGACCAGACCAGAGCTTTCCGGGATCGAATGGGATATGGGTACAAACCCAACCCTGAAAGGCCCGGCATCCGTTACCTCGGGCCAGGCAGACACGGTGCGCACAGCCTCCTCCGGGTGTCCGTGATCCTCCATCTTGCGTCGGGCAATATTGGCCGTGAAGGCGCGCGCGTATATCGGCACGCCAAGCTGCTCATAGTAATGCGCCACAGCGCCTACGTGATCCTCATGCGCATGGGTGACAAACACTGCTTCCAGCTGTGAAGATCGCTCTGCAAGCCATTGAATATCAGGAAAAATCAGATCTACGCCAGGGCTGCCATCCATATCCGGAAAGGTCACACCCAAATCGACCAGGATCAGCCGTTCCTGATCCGGTTTGCCGTAGCCATAGACATAGGCATTCATCCCAATCTCGCCCGCCCCGCCCAGGGGCAGATAGATCAAACGTTCACTGCTCATTCCGCGTTAATCTTTCTTGTTATAGGCATGGATGACGGTCAGCCCATGCATCGTCAGATCTTCTTCGTAGACATCAAAAAGATCGGCACTTTGCTGAAGCAAAGGCGCCAGCCCGCCTGTCGCTAGCACTTTCATTTCGCGATCGCGCTCGGCACGGATGCGGTCACAAATCTCGCGCACAAGGCCGATATAGCCCCAATAGACACCTGACTGCATACAGTCGACCGTGTTGGTGCCAATAACCTTTTGCGGCTTGCCGATATCCACATGCGGCAAGGCAGCGGCGGCCATATGCAGCGCCTCCAGCGACAGGTTCACACCAGGCGCGATGACCCCGCCAATGTAGTTGCCGTCCTTGGATACCACGTCAAATGTCGTGGCCGTGCCAAAGTCCACCACGATCAAATTGCCGCCATGCCGGTCATAAGCACCCGCCGCATTGACCAGCCGATCTGGCCCCACAATCGTGCCCTCATCCACACGTGGAGGATGCGGCAATTCACATTCCGGTTTGCCCACAACAAGCGGCCGGCAACCAAAAAACCGATCCGTAAAGACACGGAGGTTAAACACCACGCGGGGCACGGTGGAGGAAATGATCACTTCAGTGATGTCCGGCTCGATCTCGTAATGCTTCAACAGCGTCGAAAACCAGGTGAAATAGGCATCCGCCGTACGCGAATGGTGCGTTGACGTGCGCATCGTGCATACGAACTGACTGCCATCCCAGATCGAGAAGACCGTATTGGTGTTGCCGCAATCAATGGCCAGAAGCATATCTGAACCTTTCAGAAAAACACATCGGCCGCCGGGATGGCGTGCCGCTTTTTGCCGCTCAATAGAACAAGATTGCCGTGCTCGTCCACTGTCTCGAATACTCCGGTCACCGTCTCGCGGCTGGTGCGTGCGGTGATCACCTCGCCCAGTTTCGCCGCGCGGTCGAGCCAAGCGGCGCGAACAGGCGCAAAGCCAAAGCTCTGAAATTGCGCCTCAATGCGTGCATAAGCGCCCGCCAACAACTCCAAAAAGTCTTCCGGGGTGATGGCTACACCGCTCTCCGACAAGAGCGAGACAGGCCGCAACGCATCTGCCTCAACCTCTGCCATCTCTGGTGCCTCAGCCAGGTTCACACCAATGCCAATCACCAAATGTGTCACAGCCCCGCCGCTGCCCATACTTTCAAGAAGAATTCCGGCCAGCTTACCACCATTCAAAAGCACATCATTGGGCCATTTGAGCGTCAGGCCATCGCCTCGACCTGTCACGGCCACCACGGCATCATAAAGCGCCAGTGAGGCCACAAAAGACCTGAGCGCCACTTGCCCTGGCGCGCCTTCGGGGCGCATCACCAAAGTGGCGGCAAAGTTCCCTTCCGGGTTTTGCCACACCCGTCCCCGCCGCCCCCGCGCCGCTGTCTGACGCAAAGCCAAAATCCATTCCGGCCCAGCCAGCGTTGGCGCAATCCGCCCGGCCTCGGCATTGGTGCTGTCCACCTCCGCCAGCACACGCCGCCCATATCCCTCTGGCCACCCGTCTTTCATCGTTCGAAAAATACTCCCGCCGGAGGCGTCCTAAAAACAAAGCGACGCGCCAGAGGCGCGTCACCCTTTTCTTCATTCAAAGACAGATCAGTTGACAAGCGTCGCTGCCGCCGCCTGCGCCATGCCCTCGACACCGAACATGTTGACGATGCCCACCAGCATGATCGTGGCCGACGCCATGAGGAACCCCCAGAGCACGGGCGATTTGCCGGTTTCAATCGGCTCACCCTCTTCGCCGAAATACATGAAGTAGACGATGCGCAGATAATAGAACGCGCCGATCACCGAAGCGATCACACCGGCCACCGCCAGCCAGGCCAAACCACCCTCATAGGCCGCGCGCAGCACGTAGAGCTTGCCGAAAAAGCCCAGAAGCGGCGGCACACCGGCCAGGCTAAAGAGCAGGATCAGCATCGCCATGGCACGGCCCGGCTGAGCGCGGGAATACATATTGAGACTGTTGATATCTGTGACGGGGCGTCCGTCGCGTTCCATCGACAGGATGAACGCAAAAGTGCCTACATTCATCGTGACATAGATCGCCATGTAGATCAGCATCGCCTGCACGCCAAAGACCGTACCAGCCGCCAGTCCCATGAGCGCATACCCCATATGCGCAATGGACGAATAAGCCATCAGCCGCTTGATGTCGCGCTGGCCGATGGCGGCGACTGCCCCGAGAAACATCGACAGAAGCGACAGGAGTGCGATCACCTGCTGCCAGTCTTTGACCACCCCGCCAAAGGCGTCATGCACGACGCGTGCAAAGAGGGCCATGGCGGCGACTTTCGGCGCAGTGGCGAAGAAGGCGGTGACCGGTGTCGGCGCACCTTCATAGACATCCGGCGTCCACATGTGGAACGGCACAGCCGAGACCTTGAACGCCATGCCGGAGATGACAAACACCAGACCAATGAGCAGGCCCAGAGGTGCCCGGCCATCCGCCGCTTCGATGATGCCAGAGAAGAGCGTGGTGCCCGCATAGCCATAGACAAGCGACGCGCCGTAGAGCAACAGGCCCGAACTCAGCGCGCCCAGAACGAAGTACTTCAAACCAGCCTCGGTTGATTTCACACTGTCCCGCCGCAGAGAAGCCACCACGTAAAGCGCCAGCGACTGAAGCTCCAGCCCCATGTAAAGCGCCATGAGGTCGCCCGCGCTGACCATCATCATCATGCCCACCGCCGACAAGGCAATGAGCAGCGGGTACTCAAACCGCAGGATATCGCGCCGCGCCATGTACTCCTGCCCCATGACCAGCACCGCCGAGGCCGAAAGCAGGATCGTCACTTTGGCAAAGCGCGCAAAGCCATCATCGTTGAACATGCCTCCAAAAGCGGTGCGTGTGCCCTCGCCGCTGACTCCGATCCAGAGCGCTACGGCGGTCATCAACCCCGCCGTCACCCAAACCAGCAAGCTCGCCATCCGATCCTGACTTGTGTAGGCCCCAACGAGAAGCGCCGCGATGGCATAAACCGAGAGGATAATCTCGGGCAGAATGACTATGAGATCTGCCTGCATGATCTTACTCCGTCGCAGCGGCCAGCTTGGTCGCGGCATCCGCCTCGGCCAGGGCCAGTTCGTAGTTGGAAATCAGCGCCTCAACCGAAGGCCCGATGATATCGGTCACAAGGCTTGGATAGACGCCCAAAAGTATCGTCATCACCACAAGTGGCGCAAAAATTGCCCGCTCGCGTTTGCTCATATCGGTGATGGACTTCAGGCTTTCCTTGATCAGATCGCCCATCACCACCCGGCGATAGAGCCAGAGCGCATAGGCCGCCGAAAGGATCACACCCGATGTGGCCACCAGAGCCACCCAGGTGTTGACCTGGAAAATCCCCACAAGTGTCAGGAACTCGCCAATGAACCCCGATGTGCCCGGCAGGCCCACATTGGCCATGGTAAAGAGCATGAAGATAAGCGCATAGGCGGGCATCCGGTTCACCAACCCACCATAGGCGTCAATCTCGCGCGTGTGCATCCGGTCGTAGATGACGCCGACACACAGAAAGAGTGCGCCTG
This sequence comes from Roseovarius sp. S88, assembly GCF_037023735.1. Classification (GTDB taxonomy): domain Bacteria; phylum Pseudomonadota; class Alphaproteobacteria; order Rhodobacterales; family Rhodobacteraceae; genus Roseovarius; species Roseovarius phycicola. The sequence continues at coordinate 2,378,654 of NZ_CP146069.1, forward strand.
AGATAAACCCGTGGCTCAGCATCTGGAAAATCGCGCCGTCAATGCCCTGCTGGTTCGCTGCAAAGATACCCATTGTGACATAGCCCATATGGGCGACCGAACTGTACGCGATGAGCTTCTTCATATCCTCCTGCGCCAGCGCAACCAGCGAAGTGTAGACAATGGCAATCGCAGACATCCACAGCACCAGTGGGGTCATCACCTCGGACCCAATCGGGAACATCGGCAGCGAGAACCGCAGGAAGCCGTAACCGCCCATTTTCAGCAAGATAGCCGCCAGCACGACAGAGCCTGCCGTGGGGGCTTGCACATGCGCGTCCGGCAGCCAGGTGTGCACCGGCCACATAGGCATTTTCACTGCAAAGCTGGCAAAGAATGCCAGGAACATGAGCGTCTGCATACCGCCCACAATCTGTACGCCAAGAAGTGAGAAGGTCTCGGACCCGAACTGATGGCTCATCAGCGTTGGAATATCCGTGGTCCCCGCCTCGGAGAACATGGCGACCATGGCCACCAGCATCAGAACCGAGCCAAGGAAGGTGTAGAGGAAGAACTTGAAGGACGCATAGATGCGCTCCTTGCCGCCCCAAATGCCGATGATCAGGAACATCGGAATAAGCCCGGCCTCGAAGAAGAGATAGAAGAGCACCAGATCGAGCGCCATGAAAACACCCAGCATAAGTGTTTCCAGGATCAGGAAGGCGATCATGTATTCCTTGACCCGGTGTGTTACATTCCAAGACGCCGCGATTGTGATTGGCATCATGAATGTGGTCAGCATCACAAAAAGAATGCTGATCCCGTCCACACCCAGCTTGTATTGCAGGCCCAAGAGCCATTCGCGCTCTTCGACAAACTGGAACCCGGTGTCATTGGGATCAAATCCGGCCAGCAGGAAGATCGACACAAGGAAAGTGAGCGATGTGGCAATCAGCGCCACCCATTTGGCGTTGCGCTGTGCGGTTTCATCTTCACCGCGCAGGAACACACCCAGGATCAGCGCGGCAATCGCGGGAATGAACGTGATGATGGAAAGAAGATTGGATTCCATTACATCATCTCCAAATCTGGTAGTAGAATGCGATTGCAACAAAGACCGCAAAGATCAACAAGGCCGCCATGGGACCAAGGGTCGCCATCCCCGTAAGAGTGGCTCCAATGGCTCCGACGATTACTCCGATTTTCGCATATCTGCGATACTCGGGACGCTCATCCGAGAGATACATCACACCCGCGAAAGCCACGCCAAGCGATATCAAAGCAAGCAAAGGCATTACTCTGCCCCCCGCTGAGGCTCATCCAGGTGACGAGCACCGCAATGCCGATCACCATGGCGAAGGCATAGGTAAAGATGTAGCCAGACTGCGCGCGGCCCGCGAGGCGGGTAAAGAACGGGATGATGCCCATCGCCACGCCGTTGATAGAGCCATCAATGACATTGCCATCCCCGCGCTTCCACAGAAGATGTCCCAGCGCCTTGGCCGGGCGCACAAAGAGGAAGTCATAAATCTCGTCAAAGTACCATTTGTTCAGCAGGAACAGGTACAGCGGACGCTGGTTCTCGGCCAACCTCACCGGAATGGTCGGATTGACAATGTAGAACCAGAATGCCGTCAGGAAGCCGATGACCATGGCCACAAACGGGCTGGCCTTGACCCATTTCGGCACCTTGTGCGCATCGTTGATGACGGTGTTCTCAGGGCTGGTGTAGATCGCGCCCTCGCCCGGCTTGCCGGTGAAGACATAGTGGTGCTCTTCTCCCTTGCCTTTCTCACCATGGCCATCCACGGCTTTATCTTCACCGTGGCTGTCATCGCCATGCGCGGCGTCTTCGCCGTGACCGTCCTCTTTGGCGTGATCGTCACCATGGTGACGTTCTTCTGCGTAAGGCACACCAAAGAACTTTGCGACCTGATCGGTATGCCCAAAGAAGCTGTTGTACCATACCATCCCGGCCAGCACCGACCCAATAGCCAGAACCCCCAGCGGGGCCAGCATGACCATTGGGCTTTCATGCGCATGCTCATGGGTGTGCTTGTCACCCCGTGGCTCGCCCCAGAACGTCAGGAACATCAAACGCCAGCTGTAGAAGCTCGTGAACAGCGCCGCGATCACGAGCGCCCAGAAGGCAAAGCCACCCGCCGTGCCTGCATAGGCGCTCTCGATGATGGCGTCTTTGCTGAGGAACCCGGCAAACCCAATCGTGGTCAGCGGAATCCCCACGCCGGTGATGGCCAGCGTCCCGATAAGCATCGCCCAGAATGTATAGGGCAGCTTCTTGCGAAGCCCGCCGTAGTTCCGCATATCTTGCTCATGGTGCATCCCGTGGATGACCGAGCCTGCGCCCAAAAAGAGCATCGCTTTGAAGAAGGCGTGCGTCAGCAGATGGAACATCGCCACTGAGTAGGCCCCCACGCCTGCGGCCACGAACATGTAGCCAAGCTGCGAACAAGTCGAATACGCGATGACCCGCTTAATGTCGTTCTGCACCAGCCCCACGGTTGCCGCAAAGAAGGCCGTCATCGCGCCCAGCACAGTGACAAAGGCCAAGGCGCTTGGAGCAAATTCCATGATTGGCGACATCCGACAAACGAGGAACACACCCGCTGTCACCATGGTTGCCGCGTGGATCAGGGCCGACACAGGTGTGGGACCTTCCATCGCGTCGGGCAACCACGTGTGCAGGAACAGTTGTGCCGACTTGCCCATTGCACCGACAAAGAGCAGGAACGCAATCAGGTTGGCTGCGTTCCACTCGGTCCAGAGAAAGGTCAGCTGCGTTTCCGCCAGTTCCGGTGCGGCGGTAAAGACATCATCGAATTTGATCGAGTCCACGAGGAAGAAGAGCGCGAAAATCCCCAGCGCAAAGCCAAAATCCCCCACGCGGTTCACCACGAAAGCCTTTATCGCGGCGGCATTGGCGCTTGGTTTGCGAAAGTAGAAGCCAATGAGCAGATAGGATGCGAGCCCCACGCCCTCCCAGCCGAAGAACATTTGCAGGAGGTTATCAGCGGTCACCAGCATAAGCATGGCAAAGGTGAAAAGGCTCAGATAGGCAAAGAACCTTGGACGATAGCTCTCATCTTCCGAGAAATTCTCGTCATGCGCCATGTAGCCCATGGAATAAAGGTGCACGAGCGCTGAGACTGTGGTGATCACGATCAGCATGATCGCTGTCAACCTGTCCAGCCTTATGGCCCAAGCCGTGTCCAGCGTGCCCGAGCGCACCCAATCAAGGATGTGAATGCTCTGCGTCGTGCCGTCGAAACCAAGGAAGACGACCCAGCTCAGGATCGCAGACAGGAACAACAACCCCGTCGCAACCCACTGTGCGCCCGCATCCCCGATGATGCGCCAGCCAAAGCCCGCGATGATGGCACCCACCAGCGGGGCAAAGAGGATGATTTGTTCCATGCTCCTACCCCTTCATCACGTTGACATCTTCCACCGCGATGGTGCCGCGGTTGCGGAAGAAGCAGACGAGGATCGCAAGGCCAATCGCGGCCTCGGCGGCGGCGACAGTCAGCACAAAGAGCGTGAACACCTGCCCCACCAGATCCCCAAGGAAGCTTGAGAAGGCGACGAGGTTGATATTGACTGAAAGCAGCATCAATTCGATCGACATCAACAGGATGATCACGTTCTTTCTATTCAGAAAGAGCCCGAAAATCCCGATGACGAACAGCGCCGCTGCCACCGTCAGGTAATGTTCCAGTCCAATCATGTCGTCCCTCGGTCCCGTTCTTTTCGCGTCGTCTTTAGTCGGCGCAGGCGACCCCGCCTGTCCCATATCTCTCACAGCCCGGATCGACAACCAGCGCCGGGGCAAAACCCGTCTTGGCCAGTCCAGCAAAATCCAATCCCTTGATCGGCAAGCCGAGCACCACAGCCGGGGCAAGCGCAAAGAGCACAACGCCGCAGACCACGACGCGCTGGCGTCTGGCCTTTTTCTGGCGGTATGTGTCGTATGCGTCGTCCATTCCGTCCTCTTGTCCGCTCGCCTCAGCCGTCTAGCTGAAACGCCTTTCGATCACCGCGCGCGTCGGCATAGAGCGCCGCACAGGCGCAGGGTTCTGCGCTCAGCGCCTCAATGGTCACATTGCGCGCCTCGTCTTCCAAATCCACTGCCATACGCTCCAGCGTCGCAAAGACCCTCGCGCCGCTTTGATGGCGCTCCACGATCTTCAATGCCGCCTCAGTGCGGTCAAAAGGTGGCTCATCACTCAGGTTCTCTGCCGCTGTCAGGAACCTCAAGGCCCGGCCCTCGGCGCAATCAACGATCACATAAGTTGACGCGGTCGCCTCCTGGCTCCACCAGTCGCGCCACATGACACGGCCCTCGCCCAGATCGCGGTGCATATCCTCGCCACCATGGCTGATATGCGTGGTGCGCGCGCAGTCCGTGAGGCTCACCGCAGCGCAGGCGCCTGCCCCCGTCATGACCAGCCCCAGGGCCAGTGCATATGTGCTCTTGGCGATCAAAGCCCCTGCCCCGGTTTCACGTCCTTGAGTTCCATCGCCTTGGCAGGATCCCGGTACATCTGCGCCAGAACATCCTGGCGTTTGACGTCCGAGCGGTGCCGTAGTGTCAGCGCAATTGCCCCGACCATGGCAACCAGCAGGATCAGGCCCGAAAGCTGGAACAGCAGGAAATACTTGTCATAGAGGATCATCCCCAGCGCACGCGTGTTTTCCATATCCGACGGCGTCACCGCCCCGCGTGCACTCTCCGCCCCATCGGCTATTTGCCAATTGCCAAAGGCGACGCCGAACTGCATCAAGAGGATCACCCCGATTAGCAACGCCAGGGGCATGTATTTCGCCATTTCCGCCTTCAGCTCTGCAAAATCCACATCAAGCATCATGACCACGAAGAGGAACAAAACCGCCACAGCGCCCACATAAACGATAATCAACAGCATCGCGACGAACTCGGCCCCCAACAGCACGAAAAGCCCCGCCGCACTAATGAACGACAGGATTAGCCAGAGCACCGAATGCACCGGATTGCGGCTGATCACCGTGAACAGCCCGCCGACCAGCGCTGATATGGCAAAGAGGTAAAAGGAAAATACCGCGACACTCATGTCTCTTCATCCTTGTCTTCGTGCTCATCGAGAACCTGACGGGCAAACTCCATCGCCCGGTTCATCGACGGAATACCGGCAAACATCGACATCATCGCGATGGTCTCGGCAATTTCATCCTTGGTGGCCCCCGCTTCCAAAGCGTGGCGCACGGTCATGCGCATCTGCGTGTCGCTCTGCGCGCCCAGCATGGTCAGCCCCGCCAGCGTGATCAGAAGCCGTGTGCGCGCATCCAGCCCTTCCTTGGAAATTCCCTTGCCAAACATCATCTCCATGAATTCCTTGGGCATGGTGGGCCAAAGCGCCTCTATGTCCTTGGGTGAAAACGATTCCAGCGCAGGGTTGAAGGCCTTCGCCATTTCCTGCGCCTGCGCCATCATGGCGGCAAAGGGGTTCACTGGGTCAGTCATCTGTAGGGCGCATCCATTTCAAGATTACGGGCAATCTCCGCTTCCCAGCGCTCGCCGTTATCCAAAAGCTTATCCTTGTCATAGAAAAGCTCTTCGCGCGTCTCGGTGGCGTACTCGAAATTCGGCCCTTCAACGATGGCATCCACCGGACAGGCCTCCTGGCAGAAACCGCAATAGATGCATTTGGTCATGTCGATGTCATAGCGCGTGGTGCGGCGGCTTCCGTCATCGCGCGGCTCGGCGTCGATGGTGATGGCCTGCGCCGGGCAAATCGCCTCGCAGAGCTTGCAGGCGATGCAGCGTTCTTCGCCATTGGGATAGCGGCGCAGCGCATGCTCACCGCGAAACCGTGGGCTGAGCGGGCCTTTCTCATGCGGGTAGTTCAGCGTCGCCTTGGGTGCAAAGAAATACTTCAGCCCCAGCTTGAAGCCGACGAAGAAGTCCTTAAGCAGGAAGTATCCCGCAGCGCGTCCATAATCGATCTGAGTCATGCGTTACGCCCTCATCTCTTCAAACCGGGTCTCCCCGGCATTCTCGTGGCCTTGCCACTTGGTCTCGTAGTCGCTTTGCAGCGCATATTTCGGCAGATGGGACGCGGCGGTCTTTTCCACCTCATAGTACAGATACGTACGTCCCGGTCCGATCCGGTTGGCCAGCTTGAGCCGCACGCCGGTGTTGGCAGGGTCTTCGAATTCAACCTGCCCAAACTCTGACGTGGGTTCAATCGGCACCGCCCGGCAATCAATGACATTACAGTTGCAGGCGCGTTTCCAGAAGGTCCAGACAAGCTCGGGGTTGAACTGATACATGCCATGCCCGTACCAGCCATTGAGTCCATTGGCCGAGACAAACCGCCCACCCACTTTCAGCATTCTGAGTACCGATTCCAACGCGTTGGGTACGTTGAACACATGCTCAATCGTGCCCCCATCAAAGATGAACTCAAACTGATCTTCCAACTCCTCAGACGGCAGCGTGTTGAGATCATGAATGACCTGCGCCCCCTCATAGCCGGAAAAATCCATCGTCTCCACATCACCAAAGCCAAGCTTTTCAAGCAGTGTCTCGGAGTAGCCATCCTCTTGCAGATAGTCGAACCGTTTGTCGTCCCGCCCATGCGTCTGCAAGGACTGTTCATAGAACTGGCGAAACTGCGTCTGAATGCGAAAGCCCTGACGCCCAAGCATCAGGCTCCGGCCCTTGGGCTGGAACCGGGTCGAAAGCTCGACCAGGCGATCAAAAATGACGCAGTCGATCCCCAAGAGATCAGCCTCCCATCGCGTAGCGGGCCCAGAAGGCCCCAAAGACTTCGAATTTCGCCAGGAAGGCGATAATCACCACCCAGGCCAGTGAGAGTGGCAAGAACACTTTCCAGCCGATACGCATCAATTGGTCATAGCGGTAGCGCGGTGTGATGGCCTTGACCATTGCGAAGATGAAGAAGAAGAACGCCATCTTGGCGATCATCCAGCCCACCCCGTCCGGAATGCCCGGAATCGGCGACAGCCAGCCGCCGAAGAACATAAGTGACGTTAACGCACACATCAGGAAAATGGCGATGTATTCCCCGGCCATAAAAAGAAGGAAGGGCGTAGAGGAGTATTCCACCTGATACCCCGCGACCAATTCCGACTCCGCCTCCGGCAAGTCAAACGGCGGGCGGTTGGTTTCGGCCAGTGCCGAAATGAAGAACAGGAACACCATCGGCAGATGCGGCAGCCAGTACCAGCCGAAGAAGCCATAGGCTGTGTCTTGTGCTGCAACGATATTGCCGAAATTCATCGAGCCGGTGGAAATGATCACACCCACGATGATGAGGCCAATGGAGACCTCGTAAGAAATCATCTGAGCCGCAGAGCGCAGCGAGCCTAGGAACGGGTATTTCGAGTTCGACGCCCAGCCGCCCATGATCACGCCGTAAACCTCCAGCGAGGACACAGCGAAAACAAACAAAATGGCGACGTTGATATCGCTCAGGACCCAGCCTTCGTTGAGCGGGATTACGGCCCAGGCCAGCACCGCTAAAACAAAGCTGGCCATGGGGGCCAGCATGAACACCGTCTTGTCCGCTCCGGCGGGGACGACCACCTCTTTGACTACGTATTTCAGTGCATCTGCCACGGTCTGCAAAAGCCCGTAAGCGCCCACCACATTGGGCCCGCGTCGCATCTGTACCGCGGCCCAGATCTTGCGGTCGCCGTAGACGAGGAACAAAAGCGAGACCATCACAAAGCCCACAACGGCAAGGCATTGCGCCACGATGATCACCAATGTTCCCAGCGGTGTTGTCAGAAATTCAGCCATCAGCCCCTCAAACCCTCGGTATCCCGTTTTCCGCACAATTGGCGGCGACGACTTCCGCGTCGATTTTCTTTATGCCATCGGGCAAGGATGGCGAGATGGTGTAAACCGCATCTGCGGTCCAGACGCCACCCGCTTCATCCACATTTGTACGCAGGTGACGCGCGAATCCATAGCCCCGGATGAGCGTGTATTCCGCCGCCGCACATTCCGCGTAACGCGCCACATCCTCAGAGGATTGCGCGCCGCGCATCGCCACGTTGAAATTTACCAGATCCCCGTCCAGAAGCCGCGTCTCGATGCCAAGATACTCGGCTGTACTGCCAGTCGCCGCTGAGGTCACAGCCCCATCGCCACCGTCGGACACGGTACAGGCCGTCAGGCACAAAAGCGCGACAGGCGCGATATGTGACGCAATCGGGATCACTCTGCCGCCACCGGCTCAGACTGGCGTACTTTGGCGTTGGCGCTCAGTTCGGCCATCAGTTGGCTAGCACGGGCAACCGGGTTGGTCAGATAGAAATCACCCACTGCCGATTGCAAAACGCCCTTGTCCAGCTTGCCCGCCGGCACTGCGGTCCACGCGTTTTCCGGCACATCGTCCACCTGCGCCAGATGCGGCACCTCGGCCACGAGCGCCTGACGCAGTTGCGCAAGGCTGTCATACGGCAGGGCCGATCCCATTTCGCCCGAAAGCGCGCGCAAGATGGCCCAGTTTTCCTTGGCCTCGCCCGGTGGATGCCCCGCCCGAAGCGCCAGTTGCGGACGCCCTTCGGTGTTCACGAAGAGCCCTTGCTCTTCTGTATAAGCCGCGCCCGGCAGAATAATGTCAGCCCGGTGCGCGCCACGGTCGCCATGGCTGCCTTGATAGATCACAAAAGGCCCTGACGCGATTTCGATCTCGTCGGCACCAAGGTTGTAGACCACGTCGGCGCCTTCGAGCGCGGCTGAAATACCGCCTTCGAAGACACACCCAGCATCCATCGCTCCAACACGTCCGGCCGCGGTATGCAGGACAAGCATCTTGCCGCCTGACTTCTCACAAATGCCCTGAACCGTGGCCAATACAGCCGCACCATCCTCGCCGGTCAGGGCACCCTGACCAACGATAGCTATGCAGTTCTTGTCTTTGAGCTCGGACATATCCAAACCAGCCACATGGGCCAGCGCCGCACGGTCAGTTCCCATATGCTCATAGTCGTAGGTCAGATCGACCGCTTCGCCGACCATCACCACATCCGCCCCCTGGCTCCAGGCCTTGCGAATGCGCGCGTTGAGCACAGGAGCTTCCAGGCGCGGATTTGTGCCGATCAGCAGGATTTTGTCAGCCACGTCGACATCCTCAATCGCGGCCGTGCCCACATAGGCTGAACGATTGCCTGCAGGCAGCTTTGCGCCATCCGTGCGGCACTCAACTGACCCGCATTGACCCTCGACCAGCTGCTTCAGTGCAAACGCCGCCTCGACGGAGGTCAGATCCCCGACGAGACCGGCAACTTTCTTGTCCTTCATCGCCACGGCTGCGGCACCAAGCGCCTCACCCCAGCTGGCCGGGCGCAGCTTGCCATTCTCGCGAATGTAAGGTTTGTCTAGACGTTGACGACGCAAACCATCCCAGACAAAGCGCGTTTTGTCGGAAATCCATTCCTCGTTCACGCCATCATGGTTGCGCGGCAGGATGCGCATCACTTCGCGTCCCTTGGTGTCGACGCGAATGTTCGACCCCAACGCATCCATCACGTCGATGGTTTCCGTCTTGGTCAGCTCCCAGGGCCGCGCGGTAAAGGCATAAGGCTTGCTCACCAGCGCCCCAACCGGGCAAAGATCAATGATGTTGCCCTGTAGATTGCTGTCCAACGTCTCGCCTAGATAGGACGTGATCTCGGCATCCTCGCCCCGGCCTGTCTGGCCCATTTGCGTGATGCCCGCGACCTCAGTGGTAAAGCGCACACAGCGCGTGCAGGAAATGCAGCGGGTCATATGTGTTTCGACAAGTGGCCCAAGATCCAAATCCTCAACCGCCCGTTTGGCTTCACGGAAGCGCGAGAAATCTACACCATAGGCCATGGCCTGATCCTGCAGGTCACATTCGCCCCCCTGATCGCAGATCGGGCAATCGAGCGGATGGTTGATCAGCAGGAATTCCATGACCCCTTCGCGGGCCTTCTTGACCATCGGCGAGTTGGTCTTGACGACCGGAGGCTGTCCCTCGGGTCCGGGCCGCAAATCACGCACCTGCATGGCACAAGACGCCGCCGGTTTCGGCGGCCCGCCGACGACCTCAACAAGGCACATCCGGCAGTTGCCCGCAATCGACAGCCGTTCATGGTAGCAAAAGCGCGGGATCTCGATACCCGCCACTTCACAGGCCTGGATCAGGGTCATCGCCCCATCCACTTCCACTTCCTGGTCATCAATGATGATTTTGCGAAGATCGCTCATATGCAGTTTCCTGTGATTTCCCAGGCACCGGGCACCGCCCAGCCGCCCTTTTGGACTGTCAGGTTGGGATCAGCCCGCAGACCAAAGGCCTGCGCGCAATGGGTTTGTGCCAGCCCAAGCGCGGCGCGGGCCGCACCTTGCCGACTGACAGTATCGGGATGAACGAAGGCACCAAAGCCCCTACAGCCCTCTTCATGGATCAGGGTAACACAGGCCTTGGTGCCTTCAATGGTTTCAGACTTGCCGTAACAGGCCGCGTCTTGATCGGGCGCTGCATCACATGCCGCAAGCGGCCCCGTTGCCAGGGCTGCGAGACAGGATATGCGCGCCCCGATCGTCACTTGGTCCTCAACAACTGGCCGATTTGCGTGCCACCTGCGATTTCCTGCTGACCCAGAACACACAGGCTCTGGGCATCAAGATTGCTGGCGCCTTTGGATTTGAAATAGGCGTTGCGCCGTTCGCGCATTTTCGCCTTTTCCGCCTTGTCGTTGATATAGGAGTCAATCTCGTCATCGCTGTAGCCACGATCCGAGGCCGCATCCTTGAGTGCATTGGCATAGGACCGCGCCTTGAAAAGACGTCCACTTATGCTGTCACAGGCGCGGCGAATTTTATCCGCAGCCGCGATCACCAAAAGCCCTTGATTAATGTCTTGCTCTTCTTCCAGCCCAGCCTGCGCGGATCCTGCTGAAACCACAATGACCGCACTCAAAACAATGCTCGATACCCACTTCATTGGATGACTCCTCTTGTCACAAGATCAGGGCACGGACCATCCGCCGCCCCATCTGCAACGCAGATGGTTCCGGGCGCGTGTGATATGCAATAACACACCGACCAAACCTCTGATATGAAAGAGAAAGTCACCAAAGAATACACCTACCACTCAGAACAAGCGTGTTGCCGTCAAAATTTAAAGCCGTTTCATCGGCATCCGGCCCATTGACCCATTCAATCTCCGAAGTGCCAAAGTTCTCGATGCAATAGCGATTGCCCTCATGCTCTCCGGCGGCGCGCGCACCATTGAGGCCTTGATTGGCGCGAGACACTTTCACTCGGAAACTTTGACGGTCATCCGAGGTGTGCTTGGCACGGGATTTGTAAAAGTTACCATCAAAGAGAATGCGTTCGTTTTTGCGCGCGCAGGCCGACAAGATGAAACTGAGTATCAGCAGGCTCAGGATAAATACCGAGCGAAACTCGAAACGCTTTATGGTTGCCACATGACGCATCACAACACCGCCAGAACTGCCATCAGGCACAAAATGATACAGGCCAGCCAGCCTGCAACGTAAAGAAATGACCGCGCGCTCATGTCCGGCTTACCGATACCCTTTATGTGAACAAAAGCCAGAACGAGACGGCTGACGAAAAACACCGAAGCCAGAAGGTTTACCCAAAACGGATCGGCCCCTGCCAGAATGGCCGCAGCCACCGATGCTACAAAGAACCCCATGGTTTCAGACAGATTCGCATAAGCGCGATGCCAGCGAAAAACCGAACTGCCGTAATCCGCCTCCGGCTCAGCCCCCGGTGCCAGCCCGGCCCCGGTTTTGCGCATGGCGGCAAGCGGGCTCATCACAAGCCCGAAAACCACGGTTAAGGCGACCGACGCGATGGCATGCCCGTATTCTGCGAATGCTTCCATGCTCTACTCCGCCGCCACTGCGCTGACCTTACCGGTCTTTTGCGCTTTGATCCGATCTTCGATCTCATCACGGAAATTCCGGATCAGCCCCTGAATGGGCCACGCTGCCGCGTCGCCAAGCGCACAGATCGTGTGACCTTCAACCTGTTTGGTCACATCAAACAGCATGTCGATCTCCTCGATCTCGGCCTCACCTTTGACCAGCCGGTCCATGACCCGCATCATCCAGCCTGTGCCCTCACGGCACGGCGTGCACTGACCACAGCTTTCGTGCTTGTAGAATTTCGACAGCCGCCAGATCGCCTTGATGATGTCGGTACTCTGATCCATCACGATCACTGCCGCCGTGCCGAGCGAGGATCCCACCTCGCGCAGCGCGTCGAAATCCATCACCGCGTCTTTCATGTTCTCGCCGCGCACACACGGAACCGATGAGCCACCCGGGATAACCGCCTTGAGATTGCTCCAACCGCCGCGAATGCCGCCGCAATGTTTCTCGATCAGCTCTTCAAAACTGATCGACATGGCGTCTTCGACGACGCAGGGATTGTTTACGTGGCCCGAGACGGCGAAAATCTTGGTGCCCGAATTGTTGGGCCGTCCAAAGCTGGCAAACCACTCCGGCCCACGGCGCAGGATGGTGGGCACAACGGCAATGCTCTCTACGTTGTTCACGGTCGTCGGACAGCCATAGAGCCCCGCCCCGGCCGGAAACGGCGGCTTCATACGCGGCATGCCCTTTTTGCCCTCAAGACTTTCAAGGAGGGCTGTTTCCTCACCACAAATATAGGCCCCGGCCCCGTGATGCAGGTAGAGGTCAAAATCATAGCCCGATTTGCAAGCGTTCTTGCCAATCAGACCGGCGTCATACGCCTCATCAATCGCGGCCTGAAGCGCCTCTTTCTCGCGGATATACTCGCCACGAATATAGATGTAACAGGCATGCGCCTGCATCGCGAAACTGGCGATCAAACACCCTTCAACCAAGGTATGTGGGTCATGCCGCATGATTTCACGGTCTTTGCAGGTGCCCGGTTCGGATTCGTCGGCATTGACCACCAGATAGGCGGGTCGCCCATCGCTTTCTTTTGGCATAAAGGACCATTTGAGCCCCGTGGGAAAGCCCGCCCCGCCGCGCCCACGCAGACCCGAGGCCTTCATTTGATCCACGATCCAATCCCGCCCGTTCTGCAGGATCTTGGCGGTGCCATCCCAATGGCCCCGCGCCTTGGCTCCTTTGAGGCTGCGGTCATGCATCCCGTAAAGGTTGGTAAAGATACGATCCTGATCCTGCAGCATCCCGTAAATCCCTAACTACCCCGGCTGTCGCGCCAGATTTGATAAATCAGCCAAAACGCAAAGATGAACCCGCAAAGCGCTAGTACATCGAAAAGCAGCCGCAGCTGCACGCTGAAGCCCTCTTTCTCGCCGATGAGAGTAACCAACACCCAAAACACGCCCGTGCCGGCAATCACCAGCCCGGCGCGTCGGCCTTTCTTCGACAATGCGTCTTTGTCGTTCATCCATATCGCTCATTCAGTACACGTCGCCTTTGCCCACGCGCTTGGAAAACTCCGTCTCACCACCCGCGGCCAGAATTTTGGCCTGCTCGATCCAATTGTCGCGTGACGCCCGGCCTTTGAAGCCTTTCAGATTGGCATCAACCCAAGCGATTTCATTCGCGCTCCACGCAGCAACCTGGTCAAAGTGATAAAAGCCCATCTCGTTGAGCATTTTCTCAAGCTTGGGGCCCACACCTTTGATTTCTTTGAGGTTGTCCGCCTTGCCGCCACGCGCTGCCTTGAGGCCAGAAGGGCGCGTGCCTTCGTTCTCGCCTTCCAGAACCCCATCGCCGTCATAGTCGGGTGTGACTTCGGCTTTCGGCGCTGGCTTGGGTTTTGGCTTGGCTTTGGGCTTTGGCGCAGGCTTCGCTGCCGCACCAGCCGGACCAACAGTGGCCACAGGCGCAGACAAAGGCTTGCCTTGCGGCGCAGTGGGCACCGCAGACGCGTCATACTCGTTGCCTTCCTCTTCCTCCTGCGGCCAGCAAAACAGCAGCTGCAAGACAAGCGCCAGAAACACCGCAAGCGCAATCGCTACCAGAAGCGCGGCCAGAAAACCGGTTTCTCCCGCGATGAGGTACAACGCGACAATGCCAGCGCCGACACCCATCGCCCAGCACCCCAACTTGCACGTCGCTACAAAACTGTCACCGTTCATCTTTCAAACTCCCTATCAAACCGGTTGGGGCATCATTCATAGACGCCTCCTTTTTTGACCTTCTTAGCGAAGTCGGTGGTTTCTCCTGCCGCCAGTTTCTTCGCTTGCCCAACCCAGTCATCCCGGCTGACCCGGCCTTTGAACCCTTCCAGGTTGTCATCGGCCCAGGCCACCTCTTCGGCACCCCAGCTTGCAATCTGATCGAAATGGAACACGCCCATGCCATGCAACATGGCTTCGAGTTTCGGGCCAACACCCTTGATCATTTTCAGGTTATCCGCACCGCCCTCACGCGCTTCTTTCAGCATTTCGGGCTGTTTCTGCGCCGCCGGTGCCGCGGCTTTGGCCTTGGGAGCGGCTTTCTTGGCCGGTTCTTTCGGCACGGGCGCCGGTTTGGCCTCTACTGGAGCAGGTGCTGAGGCCTTAACCTTAGAAGTTCCCGGCGCGTGGTTGGCCCCCTTGTCGCGCCATGGCGCAATAAGCGGCACCTCGGTCCCGTCAATGCGCTTGACCGTGTCGCCAATATCAGTCGCAAGCTGCACGCTGGCGTTATACTTGGTCTTGCCACTGTCATATTCGGTCAGGCTGGTCAGACCGCTCAGCGGTTCAGAGGCATACCGCCCATTCTGCGGCCCCGGCACCGGCACTTTGCCCGCGCGCAGCTCGTCAAGCATCTCGCCAAACCGTTCGGCGGTGAGATCTTCGTAATAATCCTTGCCGATTTGCGCCATAGGCGCGTTGGCGCAGGCCCCGAGGCATTCCACCTCTTCCCAGCTCAGTTTACCGTCTTCACTGATCTGGTGCGGGTTGGCGGCAATCTTTTCCTTGCAGACGCCAATCAGGTCCTCTGCCCCGCAAATCATGCAGGACGTCGTGCCGCAAATCTGAATATGTGCCACGGAACCAACAGGTTGCATCTGAAACATGAAGTAAAAGCTGGCCACCTCCAACGCCCGGATATGTGCCAGGCCCAGCATGTCGGCCACACCCTCAATCGCCGGACGGGAAAGCCACCCCTCCTGCTCCTGAGCGCGCCACAACAGCGGAATGATCGCGCTTGCCTGACGTCCTTCAGGATATTTGGAAATCTGCGCCTCGGCCCAGGCTTGGTTGGCCTTTGTGAATGCAAAGCTTTCGGGCTGATCATGATGAAGACGGCGTAGCATTTAGGCGCAGGCTCCTGTCGTCAGTTTCACACCGCCATTCTCAAGCCGAACGGCGCGTTTCGCGGTCAGCACATAAGCCGCCATCGACTGGGTTTGCTCCCGCGTCAGCCCGGTCTGAAGTTCAACCGGCAAGTAATCCGCCTCGGTGTGAAGCACACAGCCGATGCTGGCCACAGCCGCCTCAAAGCTGGTCACGTCCTGTGCTGTGGTTCCTTGTGGCGGAACCGCACAGCCAGCCAGCGCCAACGCGCCACTCGTGGCCAGTACTACCTTGATCTTCGTTAACGCCATGCCAGCTGTCCCCTCACCGGTCAATTTCGCCAAACACCACATCCATCGTGCCAATGATCGCCGCCACGTCGGCCAACTGATGCCCCGTGGCCACGTAATCCATCGCCTGAAGATGCAGGTATCCCGGCGCCCGGATCTTGGCCCGGTACGGCCGGTTGGTGCCGTCAGACACCAGATAGACGCCAAATTCGCCCTTGGGCGCTTCCACGGCGGCATAAACCTCACCCTCGGGCACTTTGAACCCTTCGGTGTAAAGCTTGAAGTGATGGATAAGCGCCTCCATCGAGGTTTTCATCTCGGCGCGGTTCGGCGGAGTGATCTTGCCCCGTGCCAGGATATCGCCCTGACCTTCGGGCGCGCGCAGTTTCTCGATCGCCTGAAGAATGATCATTAGTGACTGACGCATTTCCTCCATTCGACACAGATAACGGTCGTAACAATCGCCATTTTTACCAACGGGGATCTGGAACTCAAATTCGTCATAGCATTCATAGGGTTGCGCACGACGCAAATCCCAAGCCAAACCAGACCCTCGCACCATCACGCCCGAAAAGCCCCAGTCCAGGATGTCTTGTTCAGTGATGACGCCGATATCGGCATTGCGCTGTTTGAAGATGCGGTTTTCCGTCAGAAGCCCGTCCAGATCGTTGATCACGCGGGGAAATTCATGCGCCCAGGTCTCAATGTCGTCGAGAAGTTCTGGCGGCAGGTCCTGATGCACACCACCGGGGCGGAAATAGGCCGCGTGAAGACGCGCGCCACAGGCCCGCTCATAGAATACCATGAGTTTTTCACGCTCTTCAAAACCCCAAAGCGGCGGCGTGAGCGCCCCCACATCCATCGCCTGTGTGGTGATGTTCAGAATGTGGTTCAAAATCCGGCCAATCTCGGAATAAAGCACACGAATAAGGCTCGCCCGGCGCGGCACCTCAACGCCCGTGAGCTTTTCAATCGCCAGACACCAGGCATGTTCCTGATTCATCGGCGCGACGTAATCCAGCCGGTCAAAATAGGGCAGGTTCTGCAGATAGGTCCGGCTTTCCATCAGCTTTTCAGTGCCGCGATGAAGCAGGCCGATATGCGGGTCGCAGCGCTCAACCACCTCGCCATCCAGCTCAAGTACAAGCCGCAAAACACCATGGGCTGCAGGATGTTGCGGGCCGAAGTTGATGTTGAAATTGCGGATCTTCTGCTCGCCCGTCAGCGCGTCATCAAAGCCTTTGGTGCCGTCCATTGCGTTCACCTCATCCTTGCTGCGCCGAACTGTCTGCAGTCCGGAACAGTTTGTTGATCAATTTCCATTCGCCGGCCACACGGGCAAACCCAAGGTAATCTTCGTAAAGAACACCCGGCACACCGACACGCAGCTTCACCCGCGCCATATCGCCATCGACTTCAATGGTCTCGATGTCATAGACTGTGTCGCCATCAGCCGCATCTCGGGCGGTGACACGCGCCAGATAGGCCGCTTTGTCCCAGACCTGCAGCTCCGGCCCGTCGGCACACACCATATGAAACGCATCGTGACAGAGCTTTTCAAAAACCTCAGGCTGCGCCTTGTAGACGCCGTGGCAATAAGCCAGCGCCTGCGCACGTACGGCGTCATGATCGGGGTGCGAACCACCGTCCATCACTTCGCCTCCTCCTGCTTCTCATCGCCCGGCAGAATATATTCCGCCCCCTCCCAGGGGCTCATGAAGTCAAACTGCCGGTACTCCTGCACCAGGTTCACAGGCTCATAAACAACGCGCTTTTGCTCTTCGTCGTAGCGCACTTCGGTGTAGCCCGTGGTCGGGAAATCCTTGCGCAGCGGATAGCCGCGAAAACCGTAATCGGTCAGGATGCGCCGGAGATCAGGGTGCCCGCTGAACAGAATGCCGAACATGTCGAAGACTTCGCGTTCGAACCAGTTTGCCGAGGGGTGCACTTCTGTGATCGACGGCACCATGTCTTCGTCGCGAATGCTCACCCGCAGGCGAATACGGTGGTTCTGATACATGCTCAGAAAGTGGTACACGACGTCGAACCGCTTGGGCCGGTCAGGATGATCGACACCGGTGATGTCCACCAGCGTTGAAAAGCGACAGGTCTGATCGGTCTTGAGGAACTCGACAAACCCCACAAGGTTCGAGAGCGCCACATCCATCGTCAGCTCATCATGGGACACGTCCCAGCTCAGCACACAATCGGTGCGCTTGGCCTCGATATGAGCCCCCAGTTCGCGCAAAGCTTCAGTCATTCGCTTCCTCCCGAAGCACTTCATCATAGAAGGTCGCTTCTGCGTCGTAAGACTTGAAAAACGGCGCCATGAAATCCGGTAGAACTGTTTGTGCTGGGTTATCGCCAGCAAAGGCCGTGATGGCCGCCATGTTGCGCCACCGCGTCAGCACCTTCACGTGACAGGGGTCACCGTCACGCTTAGTCAAAAACGTCACATCCAGGAACCCGTCCAAAGCCTGCATGTTGGGCAGAACACGGTCGCGGAAGGTGTTGATCCATGCATCAATATCTGCACGCCCCACCGCAGCTTCCCAATTTCTGACAACCACGCCCGTCACCGCACAATCGTCCCTGTCCGGCGAATTTTCCGTTGCAGCTGCAAGATGCCATAGACCAGCGCTTCTGCCGTGGGCGGGCAGCCGGGTACATACACATCCACCGGCACGATCCGGTCGCAGCCGCGCACAACCGAGTAACTATAGTGATAATAGCCGCCACCATTGGCGCAGGATCCCATGGAGATCACATAGCGCGGCTCTGGCATCTGGTCATAAACCTTGCGCAGGGCTGGGGCCATCTTGTTGGTTAGTGTACCTGCTACGATCATCAGGTCCGACTGACGCGGGCTGGCGCGCGGGGCTGTGCCAAAGCGCTCCAGATCATAGCGCGGCATGGCGGTGTGCATCATTTCAACCGCGCAACAGGCCAGACCGAATGTCATCCAGTGCAGCGATCCGGTGCGCGCCCAGTTGATGATATCCTCGGTCGAGGTCAGCAGAAAGCCCTTGTCCTGAAGCTCGCGGTTCAGGTCCTGCGTGGCGACCTCACGGTCCGCACCTGCAAAGTTTTCTCCGGTCGCTACTGCCATTCCATCGCCCCCTTGCGCCATTCATAGGCAAATCCGGCGGTCAGCACCGCCAGGAACACCATCATCGACCAGAAGGCCGCCATCGAGATATCCGCGAAAGCCACGGCCCAGGGGAAAAGCATCGCGATTTCAAGGTCAAAGATGATGAACAGGATCGACACCAGATAGAACCGGACATCGAATTTCATCCGCGCATCATCGAACGCGTTAAACCCGCATTCATACGCGCTGACCTTTTCGGGATCGGGGTTTCGGACGGCCAGAACGACCGCAGCGAGGATCAGAACAATTCCAAGACCGATGGCGATGGCCAGAAGAACAAGGACCGGAAGGTACTCCCTCAGCATCTCTTCCACGATGTGGCTCCTTTCATGCGCACCCGTCTGCGCATCAAGATGGCTCTCTTTAATACATCATCGGGTTTACCCCCGCCTTTTTGCCGGGTCAACCGAAGCTGCACATAAACCGGACAATCTGTCAGGGGAAATTGACGCATCTGCCGGTCAGGCAGAAAAGTTAACCAAGATTAACGTGTCATTCGTGCGATAAACACTTGCGCATAATCAAGAATATGAGCGCGCCCAAGGACACGACACCAGAGCCACTATTCAGCCCAGCGCGGCTTTTCTTTGGCAAAAAACGCCCCAATCCCGTGTTGCGCTTCTTCCCCGGCCCAGCAGGCCACGAGCGCGTCAATTGTGTGGTCGATCACAGTATCATCTATCACCGGCCCCAACCGGCGCGTCAGGGCCTTGGCTTGGGCCACAGCCTCAGGCGCGCAGGACAGGTAAGGTGCGACCTCAGCCTCGACCACATCATCCAACTCGGCCACCGGCACGGCGCGCGCCACAAGGTTGAGCGCCATCGCCTCGGTTGCATCAAACCGGCGGCCTGACATGAAGACCTGCCGCGCCTTGGCCTCGCCCATACGGGCCACGACATAGGGTCCAATCGTGGCGGGGATCAGCCCCAGACGCGTCTCGGTCAGGGCCATCGCCACGTGATCGGCGGCAACCACCACATCACACACGCTCATCAACCCCACGCCGCCGCCAAAGGCATTGCCATGCACCCGGCCAATGAGCGGTTTGGGCAGCGTGTTGAGCGCCTGCAGCATCTCGGCTAGTTTGCGCGCCTCGCGGCGACGCGTCTCGGTATCGGCCTCAAACTGATCGCGCATCCAGCCCAGATCGCCGCCTGCACAGAACGTCTTACCCTTCGCTGCCAGCACCACGGCGCGCAGGTCAGGGTCTTGCCCCAGAACCCGTGCCGCGTCGGCCAACTCAGCAATCATCTGGCCCGACAGGGCATTGTGCTTGTCTTCCCGGTCCAGCCAGAGCGTCGCCACGCCCCGCACATCGCGCTCTATAGAAATCGCCTCATACATCGCCCAACTCCTTACCTGTGTCGCGCAACCAATCGCCATAAAGCCAGACCATCCGGTCCACGAACCAAACTTTTGGTCCCACGGCTAACACCATGCCGAACACCGTCCACCATGGCTCCAGCCAGATCAACCCGATCACCAGAACGATAACGCCCGGAAGGCTGGCCCAAGCCAAACCATCGGCCCAGGCCCGGTGATGGGCGGCCACTTCCTCTCGCCGGTTCAAGAACACCCGTTCGCCCAACACGCCACGCGAGGCCCAGTTGTCAAGATTGTCCGGCGGCGGGAACGCCCGCGGGTTGATCCAAGCCCAGAGCAGGACCAGCGCCGTAGGCAGAATGGCCCACCAGCCCAGAAAGACGCGACACCAGATCGCCAGAACCAAGAGCGGCAGCACGGTAAACCGCGTATAGGCCGACATCGGGTTAGCATGGCGCGCCCATGTGGCGTCATCCATCGCCATCAGCCGCTCTGCCGCGCGATAAAGTGCTTTCATGCGATTGCCCCGCCGCGCATGGTTTGCGCCATCCTGGCCGCCTTGGTCAGAACCTCACGGTCCAGCCCGGTCTCATACCCCAGCGCAACCAGCCGGTCATGCACCGTCTCGGTCGCCACATTCCCCGCCGCGCCTGGCGCATAAGGGCAGCCACCCAGACCGCCAACAGCCGCATCAAACACCCGCAGGCCATGGCCAAGGGCCACTTCGACATTCTCCACCGCCCGTCCCGACGTGTCATGGAAATGTCCTGCCAGTTGTGCAGCAGGCACGGCTTTAATCACTTCGGCCAGCATCGCATCAATCCGTTCAGGGGTCGCGCGGCCAATCGTGTCGCCCAACGAGATCTCATAGCACCCCATCTCGCGCAGTGCTGTGACCACGCGCACCACCTCGGAGGGTGCGACCGGCCCGTCATAGGGACACTCGCTGACACAAGACACATACCCGCGCACCGGCACACCCGCCGCATGCGCCGCCTCGGCCACAGGGGCAAACCGCTCCAGACTCTCAGCTATGGTGGCGTTGATATTGGCCTTGGAAAACCCTTCGGAGGCCGACGCAAAAATCGCCACCTCATCGGCCCCTGCCGCCATCGCATCCTCAAAGCCACGCATATTGGGCGTGAGTGCGGCATAAGACACCCCCGGTGCCCGTGTGATCCCGGCCAAAACCTCGGCCGAGCCCGCCATCTGCGGCACCCATTTGGGACTAACGAAACTGGCCACCTCGATGCGCCGAAACCCAGCGCGGCTCAGGCAATCCACCAGCGCGATTTTGTCGGCCACATCGATCTCGCCCGGCTCGTTCTGCAGACCGTCACGTGGCCCAACCTCGAAGATTTCTACGTAATCTGCCATGGTGATCCTCAGGCCGCCGCCTCATCTTCGTCAGCCAGTTTGATAAGCGCCGCGCCTGCCTCAACCTGCATGCCTTGGCTGGCCAAAACCTCGGCCACCACGCCGTCACGCGGAGCCAGCAGGCTGTGCTCCATCTTCATAGCCTCCAGCACCGCCAGCCGGTCGCCCGCCTGCACCACCTGCCCGGCCTTTGCAAAAAGCGCCTTCAATAGCCCCGGCATAGGAGCCTCGATCAGACTTGCGTGACCTGCTGCCTGCATGTCTCGGTCAAGCGGGTCGACACGGTGAAATGCCAGTCCGTATTGCGCAAAAACCGTGATCAAATCACCCGTGGCCACCACGGGTGGGGCGACCGCACCACTCAGCATCCAGCGCCCGCCATGGCAACGTGCTTCGATTGTCTCACCATCCACCTCTATGTCATGGGCCACACATGACAGGCTGCGCAGTGTCGCGGTGATCTCCTTCTCGCCATGGCGCAGGATGATCTGCCGATTGAGTGGCTGCCATAGGGTAAAGCCGGTTGCAGTATCCTGCACTTCCAGCAAACCCGCAGCAGAAAGAACGGCCAGCGCAATGTCTTGTGGAGTGGCGTCATCCATGTCCACAAGGCTGTCCAGGTCCCGTGCAATCAGCCCTGTATCAACGTTTCCAGAAGCAAATCCCCTGTGGCGGCTCAATGCCCCCAGAAAGGCCAGATTGGTCACCGTACCTGCCACCTGCGTGTGCGCCAAAGCCGCGTCAAGCCGTTGCAAAGCCACCGCGCGCGTCGGGCCATGCGTGGTGATCTTGGCAATCATCGGGTCGTAATGCGGGCTGATCTCATCACCGCTGCGCACGCCGGTATCGGCGCGTGTGCCCTCGGGAAAGGCCAGATGCGCCAGCCGCCCGGTCGCGGGCAGGAACCCTTTGGGCACATCCTCGGCATAAAGCCGCGCCTCAAAGGCATGCCCGTTGATCGACAGATCCTCTTGTTTTTTCGGCAGACCCTCCCCGGCGGCCACCCGCAACTGCCACTCTACCAGATCGACGCCGGTGATCGCCTCGGTCACCGGATGCTCGACCTGCAGCCGCGTGTTCATCTCCATGAACCAAAACCCGTCGGGACGCAGACCATCAGAGCCATCAACGATGAACTCTACCGTGCCCGCGCCTTTGTAGCCAATCGCCTCAGCCGCGCGCACCGCTGCCGCACCCATGGCCGCACGGACCTCGTCGGTCATGCCCGGTGCCGGAGCTTCCTCGATCACCTTCTGATGGCGCCGCTGTAACGAACAATCCCGCTCATAAAGATGCACAGCACGCTTGCCGTCGCCAAACACCTGAAGCTCGATATGGCGTGGCTGCTGAATGTATTTTTCAATCAGTACCGCCTCGTTGCCAAAGGCGGTTTTTGCCTCGCCCTGCGCGCTATTCAATGCCTCGCCAAACGCCTCGGGCCGCTCGACAAGCCGCATGCCCTTGCCGCCGCCGCCCGCCACAGCCTTGATCAGCACCGGATATCCGATCTCTTTGGCCTGATCCGCCAAAAATGCAGGGTTCTGAGTGTCTCCGTGATAGCCTGGCACCACAGGCACGCCAGCCTCTTCCATCACCGCCTTGGCGGCATCCTTGAGGCCCATGGCACGTATGGCCTTGGCCGAGGGACCGATGAAGGTCAGCCCTGCGGCCTCGACCGCCTCCACAAAGTCAGGGTTCTCAGAAAGAAACCCATAGCCCGGATGGATCGCCTGCGCCCCCGTCTCCTTGGCCGCCGCGATGATCACATCGCCGCGCAGATAACTCTCCGCCGGAGCCGCCCCGCCAATATGCACAGCCACATCGGCCATCTCCACATGCCGCGCTGTCCGGTCAGCATCGGAATAAACCGCCACCGAGCGCACACCCATCGCCTGCGCGGTTTCCATCACGCGGCAGGCAATCTCGCCCCGGTTCGCAATCAGAATCGTGTCAAACATCGTTAAGCTCCAGAGTTCTCAAGCGGCACAAGGCGCTCAAAGCGCCGTGCATAGATCAGGTTGGGCCGCACCCCATCGGCCCAGTAGACCATAAGCGGCAGGCTGATCGGAAACCCAAGGATCAGATGCAGCCAGACCAGTTGCCGGGCACCCGAACGAAAAGCCCCGAGCGCGTAAATTGTAGTCACACTGAGGATTGAGAAGACCCCAAAGATCGCCCAGGTCAGCCAGTAGCCTTCAGACAGGATCGCATTCACAAGAACGAACACCCATTGCGCGATCACGTAGCCGACGATCAAAAGCAACCCACCGCGAAGCCGCGCCAGGGGGTGATTGACAGCGAACTCAGCACCGGTCCGCACCCATTCCCATTCGCGGATCGGCGTTCCTCTCGCCGCCAGCCGAGCGGCGCGGTCGTATCCCCAGGGCGCGCCGATGCGCATGGCCATGACGACAACCGCAAAAGCCAGGATGACCGCGACACATACCCCGACCCACATTGCGGTCCACGCCGACAGCAGATCGGCCAGCAACACGACAAAGGCCAGCCACATCATCAGGACAATGAACAAGGACGGGTATTTTCCCGGCCACGCGGCCCAGATGAACCAGCCAAGCGCAAGGCAGATGCCCGCACCCAGAAGGCTCTTGGCCGTCATGGCAAAGACGCCCACCACACCCCAAAAGGCGCAAGGCAACAAGAAGATAACCCGCACGAGCGCAGAGGAAGGCCCGCGGAAATCAATCCGTCCTTTCGGATCTGAGTGAGAACGCTCATTGCTCACCGTGTTATCCGCCTTTCTGCAACCGCTTGCACCAATCCACCCGGGCTCCGCCATCATAGCGCACAGCCAAACCTTCGCGCGTCAGGATGTCGGCCACGTCTTCGCCGCCCAACTGCAACTCGGCCAGCACCCGTCCGTATTTGTCATATCCGACGCTGTCCATTTTGGCCGGTCGCGCCTTAACCAGTTCTCGCAGCCGCGCGGTGGCCTTGGCGCCCAGCTCAGCCTCTGCCGCACAACCCGGCTCTTTGGTCTCTGGCGTGTCCAGCCCAACGATGCGCGCGGTCATGGTTTCGGACCCGCAGTCAATCTCAACCGTGTCGCCATCATACACATAGCCCAGCCTGCAGCCCCGCTCGCTCAGGTCATGCCAAGGGGCGAGCCATTCGGCCACGCCAACGAGCGCGAGCAGCAAAAGCATCGTGTATCCGGCGACGGTCGGGTCCATTTTCAAGCCAGCACCTCATGATGCGGGACCGCGAAGGCACCGACGCAATACCGACGTGATACCGACGCAATACCGACGTGCATTTTTCTACATCCGGAACACGCCAAAGCGGGTCTCCTCGATGGGGGCGTTGAGGGCTGCGCGCAGGCTGAGGCTCAGCACCTCACGCGATTTACGGGGATCGATGATGCCATCATCCCAGAGCCGAGCCGAGGCGTAGAGCGGATGGCTTTGTTCCTCGAACATATCAATCGTCGGCTGCTTGAACGCGGCCTCTTCCTCGGCTGACCAACTGCCGCCCTTGCGCTCAATCGCATCGCGCTTGACTGTGGCCAGAACCCCTGCCGCCTGTTCTCCACCCATGACGGAGATGCGGCTGTTGGGCCAGGTCCACAGGAACCGTGGTTGATAGGCACGTCCCGCCATGCCGTAATTGCCTGCTCCGAATGAGCCGCCCACCAGCATGGTGATCTTGGGCACAGCTGTGGTCGCCACCGCCGTGACCATTTTGGCCCCGTGCCGCGCGATTCCTTCATTCTCATATTTCCGGCCCACCATGAAACCGGTGATATTTTGAAGGAAAACCAGCGGGATACGGCGCTGACTGCACAGCTCCACGAAATGCGCACCCTTCTGGGCGGCTTCGGAAAACAGCACACCATTGTTGGCGATGAACCCCACCGGATAGCCATCGACATGGGCAAACCCGGTGACAAGCGTTTCGCCAAACCGCGCCTTAAACTCGTCAAACCGCGATCCATCCACGACCCGCGCAATCACCTCTCGAATGTCATAAGGCGTGCGCAGATCAGCAGGCACAACACCCAGAATTTCATCCGGATCATAAGCTGGCTCTTCCGGCGTTTGCCGTAAGCCGGGCTTCAGCCCGGCACCCGCACCCAGATTACCCACCGCACGTCGCGCTAGCGCCAGCGCATGCGCATCATCCTCGGCCAGGTAATCCGCCACACCCGAGAGCCGCGTGTGCACATCCCCGCCGCCCAGATCCTCTGCCGTGACCTCCTCCCCTGTCGCCGCCTTCACCAGGGGCGGCCCGGCAAGGAAGATTGTTCCTTGATCTTTCACGATAATCGTTACATCCGACATCGCTGGCACATAGGCCCCGCCCGCCGTGCAAGAGCCCATGACCACAGCGATCTGCGCGATACCTTTCGCACTCATCTGAGCCTGATTGTAAAAGATCCGCCCAAAGTGATCGCGGTCTGGGAACACCTCATCCTGATTGGGCAGGTTGGCCCCGCCGCTGTCCACCAGATAGACACAAGGCAAATGACACTCCGCCGCGATCTCCTGCGCGCGCAGGTGTTTTTTGACGGTCATGGGATAATAGGTCCCGCCTTTGACTGTGGCGTCATTGCACAGGATCATGCAATCGCGCCCCATCACGCGGCCAACCCCGGCAATCACCCCGGCTGAGGGAGCAGCGCCATCATAAAGCCCATGCGCGGCCGTGGCACCGACCTCCAGAAACGGACTGCCCGGATCCAATAGTCCCGCGACACGATCTCGCGGTAACATTTTACCCCGGCTCAAATGCCGCTCGCGCGATGTCTCTCCGCCGCCTGCGGCGGCCAGTGCGGCGGCCTCGGCGATCTCGGCCAGCGCGGCCTGATGCGCGGCGACATTGGTTTGGAACTCAACTGATGTGCTCAACACGCGCGATTGCAGTTTCATCTGATGACCTTTCCTGCGGCCAAACGGTCAGGCCAGTTTTTCGGCGTTGCAAAAAGGCAACAAACCTCTGTTCGCAATAGGTTTTGACATGAATCAAAGTGTCGGATGCTGCGGTGCGGCAGACTCGGAAACAGACTAGTAAGATGGGAAACGAAATGACAAAACTGACTGCCTTGACCCTCACCACTGCGCTGTGTTGCGCGGCCGCCCCGTCCTTTGCGCAATCGCAAGGCGACTTCACGCTTGGGTTCGGCTTGCACTCGGTGACACCCGATAGCTCCAGCAGCACAACGGCGGCTGGCCTGATCGACGTGGATGCCAACATTCGCCCGACCCTGACGTTTGAGTACTTCATTGCCGACCGCATCGGTTTGGAGCTGCTTGTGGCCTGGCCATTTGAGCATGACATCAACCTTGCTGGGGCTGGGCAGATCGGGGACACCAAACACCTGCCGCCCACCTTGTCGCTGCAGTACCACTTTACCAACAGCTCGAACCTGACGCCGTTTGTCGGTGTCGGTGTGAACTACACGCATTTCTTTGACGAATCGACACAAGGGGCGCTGGCCGGCGCTGCGCTTGACCTCGACGATTCCTTTGGTCTGGCCCTGCACGCTGGTGTGGATGTCGCTTTGAGTGACCGCGGTGCCCTGCGCGCAGATGTGCGCTGGATCGACATCGACACGGATGTTTCGGTAAACGGCGCGCCTATTGGAACGGTCAACATCGACCCGTTTATCTTCGGCGTGGCCTATGTGCTGAAATTCTGATCGCTTGATCACATTTACCCGCACATTAGGGTCAGCCTCTCGGCTGGCCCTTTTTTGTTGGAGCGCCTGATCTGTCATTCGCCCTCTCCCGGACGCAAACGAGGGCGCTGCGGGCGCGCATCGGCAATCCAGCCTGCCTCTGCCGCCGGCGGCACGGTGCCCAGGTGACGCGCGACCCGCCAGGCCATGACAGCAGCGCGCAGCCGACCATTGGCCTCTCGCGCGCGGCACCACATCTCAAGCTGCGGCTGATACCCTGCACAATCCTGTCCCGCTGACATGCCATGCGCCAAAGCCCATGTGGTGCCATAAAGCTGCTGCGCAAAACTGTCGGTCGCATCGTCCTGGATTGGCGCGGGCAACTGGTCCAACACCCGCGCACGCAAAATGTCCTGCTCAACCGCCAGCGCACGCTGGCATCCCAAAGGGTTCTCGGACCGGTCACAAATCACAATGCCGACCGTGCCGCAGAATTCAACGCCGCCCACCTCGGCCAGTGGAAAGCCCGCGTTCTGGGCCTCGCTGGGCGCAATGATCTGCAAAGCTTGCTCGTAGCGCGCAATCTCCGCCGCCATGCATTCGGCAAAATCAGGCAAAGGCTCTTCACTGGCCAAAGCCGTACCTGCACCGCAGAAGAGCGCAATCAAGAACGCAGTTAAGGGCGCGCGCCTGGCCGTCATTCACCAACCTCCGCCGTCGCGCGCGCCTTGAGTTCTTTGCGAATGACCTTGCCAGTCACGGTCATTGGCAAGACATCCAGAAACCCGATTTCCCTTGGATATGAATAGCTTGCCAGACGTTGCTTGACATATTCCTGCAATTCTTTCGCCAGATCATCGCTCGCATCGTAGTCCGGCATTAGCACAACATAGGCCTTCACGATCTCCGTGCGCAATTCATCCGGCTTGCCCACCACGCCCACAGTCGCCACCGCATCATGGGTCAGCAGACAATCTTCGATTTCCGCCGGGCCAATCCGGTAGCCCGCAGAGGTGATCACGTCATCCTCGCGCCCCACAAACCGCAAGTAGTCGCCATCCCAGACCCCTCGGTCCCCGGTCAGCATCCAGTCCCCGACAAACTTCTCTGCCGTGGTCTCAGGCCGGTTCCAGTATTCCAGCATCATGCTGGCCGAGCCACGGCGCACAGCAACATCACCTTCGTCCAGTGTCGGGTGTCCATCGGCATCAATTACCGCCACCTCATGGCCCGGTGTGATCTTTCCGATGCACCCCGGATTGGGATCAAACAGGCTGCTGCAACTGCCCGCCACGAGATTGCATTCGGTCTGACCGTAAAATTCGTTGATCGTCAGACCAAACGCCTCGCGCCCCCAGTCGAGCATTTCCGCGCCAAGTGGCTCACCCCCGCTTGCCACGGTTCTGAGGCCGGGGATTTTACACTCCGCCGCTTTCAAGATGCGCAAGGCCGTTGGAGGGAAAAATATATTCTTAACAGACGCTTCCCGAATAATGTTCACACACGCGTCCACCTCAAACTTCGGCAGGCGAGAGGCCACCACCGGCACGCCGAGCGCAAGGCCGGTCATCAGGATATTGAACAGCCCCCCGATCCAGGCCCAGTCGGCAGGGGTCCAGAGGCAGTCGTCAGGATGGTCGAGAAAATCGTGGCTGATCTGCATGCCGGGCAGATGACCCGTCAGAACACGATGACCGTGCAATGCGCCCTTTGGGCTGCCAGTGGTGCCGCTGGTGTAAATGAGCGTGGCGGGATCGTCCGGACCTGCTGCCGCCGTCTCAAAAGCCGCTCTAGGCAGATCCATCTCTTCGGGCACAAGTGGCGTGATCTCGGGTAAAGGTTCGAGCATCCCCACGCCTTCGGCATCAGTCACGATGAATTTGGCACCTGCATCGCGCACCCGGCTGGTCAGCGCATCCTCACGAAAGAGCTTGAAGAGCGGAATGGAAATGGCCCCCACCTTCCAGATCGCCAGATGCGCTGCGGCGCACCACACGCTTTGCGATCGCAGGACGCCAACACGATCCCCGCGCCGCACGCCCCGCGCCACAAGATCATGCGCAAGGCTATCCGCGAGCCCGCGCAGTTCGGTAAAGCTGATATCACGGCGCGGTCCGGTTAGGTCGATAATCGCCGTGCGCTCCGGGTCCTCATTTGCCCAGCGATCACAGGCCTGCCCGGCCATGTTCAGCCGCTCGGGCAGGTCCCAACGGAAAGTTTGTCTTAGGTCTTCATAGGGCGCGCGTGTCAGCATGATCTGCTCTCAAGCCTCCCCACCGACAGGTTTTCGATCTGCAATCCGACCGAACCGGTCGATGAAATACTCAAACCCTGCTGAATCAGCAGGCGCGCAGGTGATCACCAGCCAAAGCCCGTCCGACTGCGCCGGAACCGCCCGGCAATCGGTCCGGTCTGCGTCCGCGCCAACCTCACCTACATAAAGCCTCGCCACCCTTTCAATCACTTCGGTCTCAGTCGTGCTGGCCATCCGCCCACCCAGTAAGAAGGCAAGCACGGCGGTCAGCAGGACCAATCCGACAAAGGGCAGGAAGATCATACGGGACATCACCCCATAGCCCCCATAAGCTCTCGACCGATAAGCATGCGGCGGATTTCCGACGTGCCGGCTCCGATCTCCATCAGCTTGGCATCGCGGAAGAGCCGCGCCACGGGGCTGTCGGCAAGGAACCCGGCGCCGCCCATGGCTTGCACCGCCTGATGCGCCTGGGTCATCGCGACCTCAGAGGCGTACAGACAACAGGCAGCGGCGTCTTGGCGGGTCACTTCACCCCGATCACAGGCTTTGGCGCATTCGTAGACATAGGCGCGTGCGGAATTCATCGCAGCGTACATATCGGCCATCTTGCCCTGCATAAGCTGGAAATTCCCGATAGGTTCGCCAAACTGCTTGCGTTCGGCCATGTAGGGCATGACCTCATCCATGCAGCCCGCAATGATGCCCGGGCCAATGGCGGCCAGCACGACGCGTTCGTAGTCAAGGCCGGACATCAACACCTTCACGCCCTTGCCCTCTTCGCCCAGCACGTTCTCGAAGGGCACTTCAACATCTTCAAAGATCAGCTCAGCGGTGTTCGACCCGCGCATGCCCAGCTTGTCGAAATGCGGGCTTGTTGAGAATCCGGTCATGGATTTCTCGATGAGAAAGGCGGTGATCCCTTTGCTGCCTCCCTCGGGGTCGGTCTTGGCATAGACCACCAATGTGTCGGCATCCGGGCCATTGGTGATCCAGTACTTGTTGCCATTGAGACGATAGTGATCATTCCGCTTCTCGGCGCGCAGCTTCATCGACACCACGTCACTGCCCGCGCCCGCCTCAGACATGGCCAGCGCACCGACATGTTCACCGCTGACCAGCCCAGGCAGATATTTGGCGCGCTGCGCGTCGGTGCCATTGAGCTTGATCTGGTTGACGCAAAGATTGGAATGCGCCCCATAGCTGAGCGAGATGGAGGCCGAGGCGCGGGCGATTTCCTCGACCGCAACCACATGCGCCAGATAGCCCATCCCGGCGCCGCCATACTCCTCTGACACTGTTATCCCCAGAAGACCCAACTCACCCATTTCGCGCCAAAGCTCATTGGGAAACGCATTAGAACGGTCGACTTCCGCCGCCATCGGCTTTACACGCTCTTGCGCCCAACGATGCACCATGTCCTGCAACGCAAGCACGTCTTCGCCCAAGTCGAATTTCATCACGGCGTTAAACATTGGCAGGCGCTCCTGGTATTTATTGAACACTTGTTCATTTAAATACGGCAAGACCCGTGACAGGTCAATCCTGTGCAGGCAGGTTACAGAAAATTCAGTCCATCTCTCTGAAGATGAACAGCTTTACTCCGCCGCTTGCTGACCTTGCCAAACTGCACCAACCTCGGCGCGGATGATCCGGGCGATGAGCGCGCAATCCTCCAGCGAAAAGGTCAGCGGCAGGCGCATATCGAGAATGCCACGCAGGATGCGATCCGACTCTGGCATTCGCTCCGACGGCGCATAGCGCCAGCTATCATAGCGGCTGGTGAAGCCGGTGGGTTCCGCCCCGCCAAACCATTTGAGTTCAACGCCGCGCGCCGCACAGCGGGCCACAACGTCGTTCACCGCTTCCGTGCTCCAATTCAGCAGCAGGAACTGAATGGAAGACCCGACATAGGTCTCCTCTTCTGGCCGGTCGACAACCGTCAAACCCGGCGTGTTGCGCAGCCCCTCTTCCACCGCCTTGTACCGCGCATTCCACGCCTTGCACTGCTGATCCAAACTCGCCAGCTGTGGGCGCAGGATAGCCGCGCGCAGATGATCCATGCGGCCCGACACATTCGGCGTGGTGTATTTCACGCGCTCAAACACCTCATCGGGCGGCACCGTGCCGTGACGACCATAGAGCATGTAAGACCCCGAAAGGATAATGGCGCGCGCCATCACCTCATCCTCATCGGTGACGAAAAACCCGCCTTCGCCAGAATTCATATGCTTGTAGGTTTGCGTCGAATAACAGCCTATTTTGCCGAATCGTCCCGAAGGTACATCGCGCCAGTAGGCCCCCATCGTATGCGCGCAGTCCTCAATCACCGTGATCCCGGCAGCATCACAAATCGCCATCAGCCGATCCATATCGCACAGATGCCCGCGCATATGACTCAGCATCAGCACCGAGACCTGATCCACCTTGGCCTCAAGATCATCGAGGTCAATCGTCAGGTTCTCGGTCACGCCCACGAACACCGGCACAGCGTTCACACTGGCAATCGAGCCGGGCACGGGGGCCAGCGTAAAGGCGTTGGTGAGCACCTTGTCACCGGGCTGTACCCCAATCGCGCGCAAAGCCGTCGCCATGGCGTATCCACCTGAGGCCACAGCCAAACAGTACTTTGCACCCACAGAGGCGGCAAACTCCTGCTCCAGACGCCCCACTTCGCCCACATCACCGGGGTCAAGATTGTAGCGGTGCAAGCGCCCGGATTTGAGCACATCAAGCGCCGCCGAAATCCCTTCGTCAGGGATCGGTTCCTGCTGGGTAAAATTGCCTTTGAAGACTTCGGTCATGGTCAAACTATCCGCCTATGTGCCCTGTCGGGTCAAGTCATCCCAAAAGCCGCGCCACGACGCCCGGCAAATCTTCAAACCGGTCGATGGTGGCTTCAGGCTCCAGCGCGCGCACATCGTCTTCCCCTGGCCCGAAGGTCACAAGAACCGATGGCACTCCCGCCGCACGCGATGTTTCTCGGTCGGTCACCGTATCGCCCACCAAAAGACAGCGCGCGGGATCGCCGCCTGCCTGCCGCACCGCGTGGCGCAAAGGCTCGGCATCCGGTTTGCGCACAGGCAAGGTATCGGCCCCCACAAGCGCGCCAAAATCCTCCAGAACCCCAAGGCTTGTCATGAGTTGCCGCGCCAGACCTTCGGGCTTGTTGGTGCAAATCGCCACTTTGTAGCCGCTCTGTTTCAACGTCTCGACCGTCTCCATTGCGCGGGGGTAAAACACCGTATGATGGTCTATCGCCTGACCATAGGCCTCAAGCAGCACAGGATAGTAACGGTCAATCTCGGCCTCATCCTCTGCGCGGTTCAGTCGGGACAGCCCAAGTTTGAGCATCGCCCGACCCCCGCGCAGGGCGGTCGCGGCGTCATTTTGAGGATTAAGCATGTCACCGACACCCATCTGACGAAAGCACGCATTGGCCGCCGCGATCAGGTCTCCGCTTGTGTCCGCCAGAGTTCCGTCAAGATCAAACACCACTGTTGTCATACTTTCACCGCTCTTTAAGGGCCTTATCCGGTCTTGTAACCCACGCTTTCGGCGGGTTTTCGCACGGCTTTGTCACATCCCGCAATCAACTTTGATGGGCTGCGACCTTGCGCGACACCTGCGAACCTATAAAACGTGCAAGCCCGAGAGGAACGAGGACGCGGATGAGTACAGCTTTGGTAATCCTGGCCGCTGGTCAGGGAACGCGCATGAAATCAGACCTGCCCAAGGTGTTGCACCATGTGGCGGGCGCGCCGCTTTTGGTGCATGCCATGCGCGCCGGGGCATCGCTTGCGCCTGAGCATACGGTCGTGGTGACGGGTCATGGCGCGGAGTTGGTCGGAAAAGCCGCGCGCGCCTATGATGAGGACGCGCGCATCGCCCATCAGGCCGAGCAGAAAGGCACAGCACATGCGGTGGCCCAGGCTGCACCAGAACTGGCCGGCTTTGAGGGGGATGTGATCGTGCTCTATGGCGACACGCCGTTTATCTCACCTGAGACATTGGCCCGGATGCGCGACGCGCGCAGCACCCATGATGTCGTCGTTCTAGGCTTTGAAGCAGCTGATCCTGGGCGCTATGGTCGCCTTGTGATGAGCGAGGATGCGCTTGAAAAGATTGTCGAATTCAAAGATTCCGACGATGCCACGCGCGCCATCACATTCTGCAATTCCGGGGTTATTTCGGCCTCTGCCAAGACCTTATTTGAACTGATTGACGCCGTGAGTGACGACAACGCGGCAGGTGAATACTACCTCACAGATATTGTTGGGCTGGCGCGTGGCAGAGGCTTGTCGGCCACCGCGATTGCCTGCGACGAAGCTGAGACGCTCGGCGTCAATTCCCGCGCCGAACTGGCACAGGCCGAAGCGGCGTTTCAGGCGCGCGCCCGGAGCGAGGCCTTGGACAACGGCGTCACGATGCATGCCCCGGAAACCGTCTATTTCGGCTTTGACACAGTTGTTGGCCGCGACACGGTTATTGAGCCCAACGTGGTCTTTGGCCCGAACGTCACAGTTGAATCCGGGGCCCATATCCGTGCCTTCTCACATCTTGAGGGATGCCATGTGGCTCGTGGTGCAGTTGTCGGGCCTTACGCGCGCCTGCGCCCTGGCGCGGAACTGGCAGAAGACGCGCGGATCGGCAATTTCGTGGAGGTTAAGAACGCGCAGATTGGCGAAGGCGCCAAGGTGAATCACCTCAGCTATGTGGGCGATGCCAACGTCGGCGCAGGCAGCAATGTTGGCGCGGGCACGATCACCTGCAATTATGACGGCGTGATGAAGCATCGCACCGAGATTGGTGAGCGTGTGTTCATTGGCTCCAACACGATGTTGGTGGCCCCTGTGACGGTTGGTGACGACGCCATGACCGCCTCAGGCTCAGTCATCACACACGACGTCGCGCCCGAAGCACTGGCCATTGCACGGGCACGACAAGAAGTTAAACCGGGCATGGCGCGCAAGCTCTTTGACATTTTGAAAAAGAAAAAAGCTATTCGGGACAAGGGTTAAGATTTATGTGTGGGATTATTGGTGTTCTCGGCGAGCATGAGGTTGCTCCAACCCTCGTAGAAGCGCTGAAGCGGCTGGAATATCGCGGCTATGACAGCGCGGGCATCGCGACGATCAACAAAGACAAACTCGACCGCCGCCGTGCAGTGGGCAAGCTGGTGAACCTGTCGGACCTGCTCGTGCATGACCCCCTGCCGGGCAAAGCGGGTATCGGTCATACCCGCTGGGCCACCCATGGCGCGCCCAATGTGGCCAACGCCCATCCGCATAAATCCGGACCCGTGGCCGTGGTACATAACGGGATCATCGAGAACTATCTTGAGCTGCGCAGCGAACTGGCCGCCAAGGGGCTGGCCAATGAGACCGATACGGATACTGAAACCGTGGCGATGCTGGTCAACGCTTATATGCAAGACGGCGACGACGCGGTGACTGCTGCGCGCAAGACAATCGCACAGCTTGATGGTGCTTATGCACTGTGTTTCCTGTTTGATGGCGAGGATGATCTTATTGTGGCAGCCCGCAAGGGAAGCCCGCTGGCCATTGGGTATGGCGAGGGTGAGATGTATGTCGGCTCGGACGCGATTGCGCTGGCCCCGCTCACAGATCGTATCGCTTATCTCGAAGAGGGCGATATTGCGGTCATCACCCGGCAGAGCGTTGAAATCAAGGATGAAAACGGCACTCTGGCCAACCGCGAAATTCGCACCGTGCAGTTGGATAACGCCCGCGTGGACAAAGCCGGGCACAAACATTTCATGGCCAAGGAAATCGCCGAACAACCCGGCGTGATAGGCGATGCGCTGCGCCACTATCTGAATGAAGATGGTGCCACGCTGAATCTGCCGCAGGCGGGCCTTGATTTTAAGGCCTATGATCGGCTCACCATGGTGGCCTGCGGCACGGCCTACTATGCGTGCCTCACGGCCAAATACTGGTTCGAACAACTGGCCGGTATGCCCGTCGAGGTCGATATTGCGTCTGAATTCCGCTATCGTGAGCCTCCGGTATCGGACCGTACCGCCGCCCTTTTTGTCAGCCAATCAGGAGAGACGGCCGATACGTTGGCGGCCCTGCGATACTGCGAAGGCAAGGCCACCAAAATCCTGTCGGTGGTCAACGTGCCCGAAAGCTCAATTGCCCGCGAAAGCGATGTTGCCCTGCCCATCTTTGCTGGCACAGAAATTGGTGTGGCCTCAACGAAGGCCTTCACCTGTCAGTTGACCGTGTTGCTTTTGCTGGCGCTCAAAGCTGCGTCGGACCGAGGCGAGATAGAGGCAACAAAACTGAAAGAAGTACTCTCTCGTTTGCGCGCCATTCCCGCGGTTCTCAACACTGCGCTTGAGACCAATGACGACTTCCGCAAAGCGGCCAGCCGTCTGGCGAATTCAGACAACGCGCTCTTTCTCGGGCGTGGCCTGATGTATCCCCTGGCCTTGGAAGGCGCATTAAAACTAAAAGAAATCAGCTATATACACGCCGAAGCTTATGCGTCTGGAGAGTTGAAGCACGGGCCTATCGCATTGATCGACAAGGAAATGCCTGTTGTTGTCATGGCCCCGCAGGACGCGCTGTTCGGCAAGACCGTCTCGAATATGCAAGAAGTGATGGCGCGCGAAGGCAAGGTGATCCTCATCACCGATCCTCCAGGGGCCGAGGCCGCAGGTGAAGACACATGGATGACGCTTGTCTTGCCGCAAGTCGACCCAGTGCTGACACCGATTGTCTATGCCATCCCAGCGCAACTCTTGGCCTATCACACCGCGGTCGCCAAAGGCACGGATGTGGACCAACCGCGTAATCTGGCCAAATCGGTGACTGTGGAATGAGCGCGCCTGCCCCGGACACAGGTTCCGGGCCACTTTCACTTGAAACAGCGCTTGACGCTCTACGGGCGCATGTGGAACCCGGTCGCGCCGACGGCATGGCGGGGTATCACAAGGTCCCGCGCACCTATTTGGGCGTGCCAAACCCAGCATTGAATGATCTGGCCAAAAACTGGCGGCAGTCTATGCAGGTTAATGATCGCGTGGTACTCGCCCAATCCCTATGGGCCACAAACATCTTCGAGGCCCGGCTGGCTGCGGCCAAATTGCTCACGCAAGCGCGGATCACCCCGGATGAGGGTGTCTGGAGCCTAATCACAAGCTGGTTGCCCGATTTTGACAGCTGGGCCATTGCCGATCACGCCATGATGGCGGGGCAAAAGCGTCTCATGGCAGACCTCACGCGGCTGGATGAGATCGAGACGTGGACACGTTCGCAAAGCCATTGGACCCGTCGCGCCGCAATGGTCATCACTCTGCCACTGACCAAACAAAACCACCCCAAGCCGCATGAGAACGCCGCGCGGGAGCGTGTTTTGGGATGGGCCGCAGCCTATGTCCAGGACCCGGAATGGTTCATTCAGAAATCCGTGGCCTGGTGGCTGCGCGACTTGTCAAAGCATGATCCTGATCGTGTGCGCGCGTTCATGTTCGAACATGCGCCACAGATGAAACGGTTTGCCCGTAAAGAAGCCGAAAAATATTTGTAAATTCAGCTTCCTGAAAGATACACTTCAACTTCTGGCAAATCCGTCAATCCCACTTGCAAAAGCCGCATTACCGCCAGCGAAAGCTGACTTCCGGCGCCAGCATCGGCCTCAAGCGGAATAAGATCAACAGCCACACTACTGCCCGTCGGTGCGTGCGAAACCCGTCCTTTGGCAGGCGCATCCACCAGCGGCGTTTTGATCCATAGCCCCGGCTCAGCCACATCACCTAAGGCTGCTATCGTAGAGCCAAGGCGTTTTTCTCCTCCCGAGGGCCCGACCACCGCCGCGGCGCGCTCTTGTTTGGTCGTTGTGTCAAAGGCCTCGACGGTGCGCGCATCTGCTGGCGGCGCGACACCGCCAGATGCTTGCGCTTCGGAGGGCAATTCGCTGTCTTCACTTGTCGCCTGATCTGACTTATCCGCCGCGGGACGCCAGCTTTCGGGCAGCACAGCACAGCCAACGAGTACGAAACTGGACAAAATGACCAAAAATACATGTCGCATACCCTAAGACTAGGCCGCCGTGACCGTGACTTCAATCACCGACATCACCCTCTTGTCGCACCGTGCGGTTTTGCTTACCTTCCCCTTTATGACGGCCCCATTGATCGATCCATTCCAGCGCGCAATTTCATACCTGCGCGTCTCAGTCACCGACCGGTGTGACTTCCGCTGTGTGTATTGCATGTCGGAAAACATGACCTTTCTGCCCAAGAAAGAACTGCTGACTCTGGAAGAGCTGGATCGCATGTGCTCGACCTTCGTACGGCTCGGGGTGGAAAAGCTGCGCATCACCGGCGGTGAGCCACTCGTGCGGCGCAATATCATGATGTTTTTCAACGCCATGACGCGCCACCTTGAGGCCGGTAGCCTCAAGGAACTGACGCTGACCACCAACGGGTCGCAACTGGAGCGTTTTGCCGACGATCTTTATGCGGCCGGCGTGCGGCGGGTGAATGTGTCGCTTGATACAATCGACGAACAGAAGTTTGCGGACATTACACGCTGGGGGCGTTTGCCTCAGGTGCTGAAAGGCATTGATGCCGCTCAGCGCGCTGGCATGCGGGTCAAGATCAACACCGTGGCGCTCAAGGATTTTAACGAAGATGAACTGTTCACCCTGGTCGAATGGTGCAAATCCCGCGACATGGACCTGACATTTATCGAGGTCATGCCGATGGGAGATATCGGCAATGAGGACCGGTTGGGCCAATACTGGAAACTGTCCGATCTGCGGACGCGGCTCGCTGAACAATACACGCTCAAAGATCTCGCCGAGCGCACCGGCGGCCCGGCGCGGTATGTCGAGTTGGAAGAAACCGGTCAGAAGGTCGGCTTCATCACACCGCTCACCCATAATTTCTGCGAAAGCTGCAATCGCGTGCGCCTGACCTGCACAGGAGAGCTTTACATGTGTCTGGGCCAGGAGGACATGGCCGATCTGCGTGCGCCGATGCGCAACAATCCCGGCAATGACACACCGTTGGAGGACGCCATTCGCGCCGCGATTGAGCGCAAACCAAAAGGCCATGATTTCGACTATTCCCGCCAAACCGTGGATGGGCGCGTGTCGCGCCACATGAGCCACACCGGCGGCTGATGATCAGGCAAAACCCACAATGACTAAGGCGCCCCTGCCCGTGCGCCTCTACCGGAGTGCGGCCAATCTTGTGG
Organism: Roseovarius sp. S88; assembly: GCF_037023735.1. Lineage (GTDB taxonomy): Bacteria > Pseudomonadota > Alphaproteobacteria > Rhodobacterales > Rhodobacteraceae > Roseovarius > Roseovarius phycicola. The sequence continues at coordinate 2,417,172 of NZ_CP146069.1, forward strand.
CACCTTTGGCGTACCGCCGGGTCGCTAGAAAGTTAAAGGACCAAGGCACAGATCCGTCGCGCATACCCGAGCGGATGGGCCATGCCGCTGCGGGCCGTCCCGATGGCAGGCTCTTGTGGTTTCACGCGGCCTCGGTGGGCGAGAGCCTGTCGGTATTGCGCCTGATTGAGCAGATGGGCCGCGATGTGCCCGACCTGTCGTTTCTCATCACCTCAGGTACTGCCACGTCAGCAGAAATTGTAGGCCGCCGCCTTCCCCCCAGAACGCAGCATCAGTTTGCTCCGCTGGACGCCCTCGCGGCGGTCACAAGGTTCCTCACCCACTGGCGGCCCGACGCCGCTATTTTTGTGGAGAGCGAGCTTTGGCCTCAGATGCTCCTTGAAACGCACGCAGCGGGCATTCCCATCGCCCTGATCAATGCGCGTATTTCGGATCGCTCCGCGCGCAATTGGGCGCGGTTTCGCACGACGGCGCAATACCTGATGCAGCATTTTACAATGATCCATTGTCAGGATGCGCGCACTCAAGCGCATATGAGGTCTTTGGGATTCATCCACGCCACACAAGGTGTGAATCTCAAATCGCTTGCAGGGCCACTGCCCTATGATGACCATGCGCTCAGCCAGACGACTAAAACCAACGGTACGCGATTCGTCTGGCTGGCCGCGTCCACGCATCCCGGCGAGGATGAGATCGTGCTGGACGCGCACCGGGCCTTATTGAAGGAAAGACCGGACGCTCTGCTCGTCATTGCTCCGCGCCATCCCGAGCGAGCGGATGATATCGAAAGACTGATTGGCGATGCAGGCCTGCTATCAGCCCGTCGATCCAAATTTGAGCCCATCAAGGAACAGACCCAGGTTTATCTGGCCGACACCCTTGGCGAGATGGGGCTGTGGTATCGCCTGTGTCCGCTGACATGTCTCTGTGGGTCCTTCTCGGATGTCGGCGGGCACAACCCCTATGAACCCGCCTACGCCGGATCGGCCATCCTGCACGGGCCGCTCTATGCCAATTTCGGCGACACTTATGCCGATCTGCACGCCGCTGGCGCCGCGCAGCAGGTGGCAGATGCCCAGGCGCTTGGGGCAACGATCACCAAATTGGCCCAAAGCCCAGACGAGCTGGCCAAACACCGCGACACTGCTAGCGCATTTGCCGCCGCGCAATCCGATGAGCTTGGGAGTTTTGCGCAGACCCTTTCCAAGGCTCTGGGGCTGGGGTAGTCACAAAAGCGCATCAACGTTGGGGGCGTGGCGCCGTGCCAGAGCTGATCGTCACAAATTTCAACCGGAATTTTACCGGCGTGTCCGCGACCGCGGCCAACGTGGTTCGTCAGCATATGCAGACATATGACCTTGCCTTGGCAGGTCAGCCCCTACTCGGCTGCCCGGACCCGATCTCCAAATCCAAGGCCATCTCGTTATCGCGCCTACGCCCCAAGGACCGCCCTTTCACCATCTGGCATGTCCGCCGCAACACCGAAATGCGCGCGGCCCTCTGGGCGCGAGATGTGCTGCGCCTGCCGGTAAAAATCGTCTTCACCTCGGCGGCCATCCGGCGGCATTCGGCCTTTCCGCGCTGGCTGATTTCGCGCATGGATGCGGTGATTGCAACGACCGTAGAAGCCGCGAGTTTCGTGCCCAATGTGCGCGGTATCGCCCCACACGGCGTGGACACTGACACGTTTTATCCCGCACGCGACCGAGCCGACGCGTGGTCGCTCACTGGCTTTCCCGGCACGCATGGTATTGCCACGATTGGACGTATCCGACGTGAGAAAGGCACGGATCGATTTGTCGAGGCGATGATTGCGCTTTTGCCCAAGCACCCAGGCCTGACGGCTTTGGTTGTGGGGCGCGCCGCTCGATCCGATCAGGCGTTTCTTGAGCGATTGCAAAGCAAAATTGAACAAGCCGGACTATCCGGCCGCATCCTCTTTCCAGGTGAAATGCCTGCCTCCGAGCTGCCTGCACTGATGCGGGCGCTCTCTTTGGTGGTGCAACTGCCACGCTACGAAGGATACGGCATGACCCCGCTCGAAGGCATGGCCTCAGGCGTGCCTTTCGTGGCCACGGATCAAGGGTATTACCGGAGCTTTTCGGCGCAAGGCAGTTGTGGCGTGATTGTACCTGATGAAGATCAGCAGGCGACGGTAAATACCCTTTCCGATCTGCTCAACGCACCTGAGCGGCTCGACACCATGTCCTATTCCGCGCAGGAAGCGGCCATGTTTCAACTCAGCTCTGTGCGAGAAGCAGACGAAATCTCAAAGGTATACGAAGACCTCTGGGCCAAAGGGTAGACCGTACAAAAAGGCCGGACGCTTTAAGCCCTTGCATGTGTCCCGTACAAGGTTAGGATACCGGCTTCATTTGGACCAAGGCAGGCGTTTTTCATGTACGAATACAAGGTCATTCCCGCTCCCGCGAAGGGCAAGAAGAAACGTGGTCTCAAAGGAGCGGAGGCCAGATTTGCCCATGCTCTGGAAACTGCGATGAATGAACTGGCCGCTGACGGTTGGGAGTTTCAACGCGCCGATATATTGCCGAGCGAAGAGCGGCAGGGTCTGACCTCTACGCAAACAGTGTATCGCAGTGTTCTGGTGTTCCGCAGATTGACCGAGGCCGATGCGATTGAGGCCTTGGTGGAAGCCCAAAAAGACGAAGCTGATCTTTCAGAGGACCATGATGACGAGCTGGAGGACGACATGTCGCAGGACGAGATGCACTCTGTCGAAGACGCCGTTGAAACCGAAGAACCAGAGGCTGAAAAGGTCTGAATGCCTAAAAATTTGGCAATTGGGACTGGCAAGGTCCCGCTGAACCCAGCACGGACAAGACATCACCGAACTTTTTCTGAATTCACCCCTTCTATTCGCCTGCCAATGACATAAACTCTCTGCTCCGAGTCACCTAGGGAAGTCACATGCCCAAAGAAGATCCTTTCGGATTCGACATGTCCGTCTCTTCTGCAAAGAAGAAGAACCCCCGCGGACGCAGGGGCATGTCCGGTGCGTCCGAGACCTCCACTCGGATATGTGACTTTGACGGCTGCAATGAGCCGGGCAAGTACCGCGCACCCAAGGCGCCTGACGTGCTGGATGACTTCTACTGGTTTTGCAAAGATCATGTGCGTGAATACAATCTGCGATGGAACTTCTTTAACGGCACCACCGAGGCGGAAATCAACGCACAGATGTCATCAGACAAGGTTTGGGAGCGCCAGACGAAACCAATGTCCGACCCCGAGGCCCGCGCCTGGGCCAGGCTTGGCATTGAGGACCCGCATCAAGTTCTGGGCGGCAATGCCACGCAAAATCCGGGCAAAAACCGGGGCGGCCAGCGAAAGCTGCCCCCCACTGAACGCCGTGCCGTTGAAATTCTCGAGGCCAAGGACAATTGGACCAAAGCCGAAATTCGCAAAGCCTACAAAGCGTTGATCAAGGTGCTTCACCCTGACATCAATGGCGGCGACAGAAGCCAGGAAGAACAGTTGCAACAAGTCGTCTGGGCCTGGGACCAGATCAAGCAAAGCCGGAATTTCAAGTAAGATACTGGGCTTTATTGTTCAGCCGGAGCTGGCGCCATTCGGCGCGCGCCAAGTCTTGGGTGCAACCGCCCAGCCAAAGCCCAGCATCCCAAGAGTGCTGCGCCGCCCACCGCAAATACGCCCGACAGCGGCGCGATGAGCAAAACCATCCAGGCCGCACCCGGGGTCAGGATGCCCGACACGTCGCGATAGCTGGAATAAACGGCAGACATCTCGGTGCGCTCTGATGGCTTGACCGCCATCAGGAAGGGAAGCCCACCGCTAATGTCGAGCAGCACCAGGAATACGGATCCCGCAAAGAGCAGAGCCAGAACAACAACTGGCTGGCTTTCAATCATCCAACCGCTCAGGAACAACACGCCCGAGGCCAGAAACCCAGACCGAACGGCCATGCGAACTGAGTTGCGCTGCATCCAGCGCAGCATGAACGGTGTGAGAAAAAGCATGCCATTGGTGACCGAAAGCATGATGCCCCCGGTTTGCGGGTCAAGCCCTCTTTCCACCGCGAAAATAGGCACGTAGACAACATAGATCCACCACCCACAGGATCGCACCACGGCAAAGAGCCAACCAGCCACCAGGCGCGGCTGACGAAAGAACCGTCCCAGATAGCGCATCGGATTGGCGGTGGTGCGTTTCGCACGGGTGATCAGCTTACCATTGCCCAGCCGCATGAAAAGGAAGACGCCAAGCATGATCAAAGCGGCCAGGGCCGCAACAATGAAGGGAGCTGGCGCCCACCATTCCATAAGGCCCACCCCTACAACCGGGCCCAATGTCCAACCCAAGGCGCTGTAGAACATGCGCAAAGTCTCGCACCGGCCCAGTTCGACCCGGGCCACGTAGTCCAACACATAAGCGTTGAAACACACAAACAACGATACGGTCGCCACCGAAATGAGAACCAGCGCAATGACAACACCAGTGCCTCCCGAAGCTCCAAAGAGTGCACCAACCACGAATGTCGCTGCTGCCGTGCTGTAAAGCCAACGACGCGGAATGATCCGGTTGAGCCAGGGCACGAGCAACCCGGCTAACAAAGACAAAATTCCGATGATAAAATAAGCCTGCGATACGACCTGCGCATCGTCCAGCGCTTGGTACATGGCCAAAGGAAAGACCGAAACCAGCACGCCACGGGCCACGGATTCCGCAGCCGCCAGCACAGCGAACCCCTTCAGAGAGGGGACTGGGGCATGGCGAAGCCATTCAGGGATTCGACGCTCGAACATGCCGGACCGATGCGCTGTTTCAATCACGTCACGATGACGGCGCACTCTCCGCTGTCGCTTCTATTCGCGACTTGAGAGTCGGAAATGACCCTAAGCTCTGGAGTTTTTGAAGAACCGCTAGGCTGCCCTAAACACCAAACTTACCCCGTTGATGCAGTGCCGCTCGCCGGTCGGCTCTGGCCCGTCGTCGAAGATATGCCCCAAATGGCTGCCGCAGCGGCGGCAATGGCACTCGGTGCGCGTGATAAACCATGACCGGTCCGGTTTGGTGCCGATGGCATCCGGCATTGCCTGCCACCAGCTCGGCCAGCCGGTTTCGCTGTCATATTTGTGCTCAGACGCATAGAGCGCCAGATCACAGCCCCGACAGTGATATGTTCCCGGATCGTACACCTTGTTGAGCGGCGAACTGAATTTGCGCTCGGTCTCTTCCTCGCGCATGACCAGATATTCCACCTCAGTCAGCATGGCGCGCCATTCGGCCTCCGTGCGGGTGATTTCAAACGCGCCTTCCGTTGCATTCGCGCGATAACTGGCAAGGCCAAAGCCCCCAGCCAGAACACTAAGAATGAATGCCCGTCGTTGCATATTTCTCTCCATTTTCTCGACCTATGGGTAAGTTGCGGGGCAGGCATGGTTATCCATGTCTCCCTCCTGCCCCGCGCGCCCCGGGGGACAGATGGTGCGCCTGTTGCACCGCTCTCCGGGGTGTCACTCGTCACTTGCCCGGGAGAATAACCTGATCGACCACATGGATGACGCCGTTGGATTGCTGCACGTCAGCGATCGTCACCGAGATCATGCGCCCCTGCTCGTCCTCAAGCATGATGGCATCACCATCATATGTCGCGTTGAGCATGCAGCCGCCTAGCGTGGGAACCACATGACTGCCGCCATCATCATCAATCATGCCTTTGATGGCGGTGCTCATCGCATCCGCGCCCACGACGTGACAGGTCAAAACCTGCGTTAGCTGCTCCTTGGCCTCAGGCTTCAAGAGCGCATCCACTGTGCCTTCGGGCAAAGCAGCAAAGGCATCATTTGTCGGCGCGAAAACCGTAAATGGACCTTCGCCCATCAAAGTATCGACCAAATCAGCAGCCGTGACAGCGGCCACAAGCGTGGTGTGATCCGCGGAATTTACGGCATTCTCAATGATGTTCTTGGACGCGTACATAGGCGCCCCACCGACGTCTGGGTTGCCCGCAAAGACGGCAGACGCCGTGGCTGCAATACAAACCGCTCCGGTTGCGACGATGTTCTTGAAATTAGTCATTTGGGTGTCTCCTCTTTTGACCCGAAGCCAGGCCATTTGCCTGACCACACCAGAAGTCACGCAGGCCAAAAGAGAAAGTTTCACCTTGGTGTGATTTTTTTGGAATCAGACGTTCGACAGAGGAGCTGTGGCCAAAACTTCACCCGTCGGTGCCCCCGTCGGTGATCCCCCCGAAGGCTCATCCGAAATTGCCAGAACGCCACCTTCAAGCGCCGCGACAAGTTCGGGCGAAACGGATAAACGTGCGGCTTTGTCTTCGGGCAGAACACCCAAAGAAACGGGGGGATTGTCCCCAGCGATCAGCCAAAGCTCTAATGCGCGCCCGGGACGAGCGGCACCTGCCACACGTTCCACATAGAGCTCTGACGCCTTGGCATCGTAGCCCGCAAGCACAACCAAAGAGCCATCCTCTGTCGCGATATCAGAAGTATACGTTGGATTGAGTGGCGGTGAGACGCCCTGCCCGGGCAAATCCACCGTCAGAAACAACACCGCCGCCAGAGCGCCAGCAACCAGGATTCCAGGACCAAACCGATCAAACCAACTACGCCGTTCTGGCCTTGCGTCGGGGAACAATTGCGCGTTGATCTGCACACGCACCCGTGAGGGCGGCGTTTCTTCTGCAATATCCTCGGCCATCGCCGCAAAATCCTCGGCCCATTGCGCATAGGCCGTGCGCAACGGAGGCTCAGAGGCCAGGCGCGCTTCAAACGCTGCCGTCTCCTCAGCAGACATGAGGCCCAGCGCATATTCCGCGGCCAGGGCCTGATCGTCATCTTTGTCTGCGTCTGCGCTCATCGCGACAGGCACTCCCTTAGTTTCAACAGGCTGCGACGCAGCCAGGTTCGCATCGTATTGATCGGCACATCATACCGATCCGCCAAGTCTGCATAGCTGTCACCTTCAAGATAGGCGGCCTGCACCGCCTCTGCACGATCCGGTTCCAGCTCGGACATGCAGCCCATCAAGCGCGCCCGCTCTCCGGCCTGCACCGCCAGCACCTCTGGCCCGGGTCCAGCGTCTGGCACCGTGTTGATAACCGTCTCTGACAAAGCCTCGGAGCCACCTTTGCGCCGCCGCAACGCATCAATGGCCGCATTTCGCGCAATCGTAATCAACCAGGTCATTGGACTAAATCCGCCCGCCGCGTAATGATCCGCCTTCTGCCAGACTTTGACATACACTTCCTGCAGCACCTCCTCAGCCTCAGCCCGAGTCTTCAAGATACGCAAAACAATGCCAAAAAGTTTCGACGAGGTCGCTGCATAAAGCGCGTCAAACGCAGCCCGGTCTCCCAGAGCGCATTTGGCAATCAGTGTTTCAAGCTCTTTGCGATCCATTCTTAGCTTTCGCGCCTTGCCTGTAGAAACCTAGGGCGCATTGCGGGGAGCGGCCAGTAAATCTTTCCCTTTCCCTTGCCCTTCCGAGCGATATGTTGCACAGCGAGACGCAGCGAACAGACGATGATTGAAGGACAAGGCAGATGGCCGACGGCACCGTGGACCGCGATGTAAAACCAACCGAGGAAATCTCGGTTCGTGACATGTTTGGGATTGATACCGACATGACGGTCAAAGGCTTTGCCGAGGCCTCCGATCGCGTACCTGAGATTGACAGCACCTATAAGTTCGACCCCGACACGACGCTGGCCATTCTGGCTGGTTTTTCTCACAACCGCCGTGTGATGGTCCAGGGATATCACGGGACGGGCAAATCGACTCATATCGAACAAATCGCCGCGCGTCTCAAATGGCCTGCCGTTCGGGTGAACCTGGACAGCCATATCAGCCGGATTGATTTGATCGGCAAAGACGCCATCAAGCTGCGTGACGGCAAGCAGGTGACGGAATTCCACGAGGGCATCCTACCCTGGGCACTGCGCAATCCCGTGGCCATTGTATTCGACGAATACGATGCGGGCCGCGCCGATGTGATGTTTGTCATCCAGCGCGTGCTGGAACATGACGGCAAGCTGACGCTTCTGGACCAGAACGAGATCATCACGCCCCACCCCTGTTTCCGCCTCTTTGCGACAGCCAACACCGTCGGCCTTGGCGACACCACGGGTCTCTATCACGGGGTGCAGCAGATCAACCAAGCCCAGATGGACCGCTGGAGCCTTGTGGCGACGCTCAACTATCTCAGCCATGACGCCGAAACCGCCATTGTCATTGCCAAAAACCCGGTGATGAATACCGAGGCCGGGCGCAAGACCATCAGCCAGATGGTCACGGTCGCGGACCTGACACGCACGGCCTTCATGAATGGGGATCTCAGCACCGTTATGAGCCCCCGGACAGTCATCAACTGGGCACAAAACGCACATATCTTCCGCGATGTGGGCTATGCCTTCCGCCTGACGTTCATGAACAAATGCGATGAGCTGGAGCGTCAGACCGTGGCGGAGTTCTATCAGCGCTGCTTTGACGAGGAACTGCCGGAAAGCGCTGCGAGCACGAGTTTGGGGTGATGGGTGTAAGGGCGTCTCTAAGTCTTTTGAAGGTCTTTGATAGCCGCTTCCAACTCGTCAAGGCGCTGGTCATGCCCACCCATATTACCCGCCAACATGGTCGTGATATACGTCAGACCGTCGATGCGAAGGTTCACTTCATTGAACCCTTCTTTCATCTCCTTGCGCATCTCGCGCAGAAGCTGGATTGTGTGGTTTTCGGTATTCTTAGCCATTCGGCACTCCGCTCCTGTCAAAAACATAGTCATCCGACCACACCATTGCAAACCCGCCCTTAATACATGATTAACCAAACAGCATCATGACCAAACCCACCGACAACCCTGCTGATCCGTTCAAAAAGGCCCTCGCCGAAGCCACCAAGGTTTTGGCGGATGACGCCGAACTGAGCGTGACCTATTCGGTCGACCCTGCCGGGTTGTCAGGCGACACAATGCGCTTGCCACAGGTGAGCCGCCGGATGACCCGGGATGAGGTTTTGCAAGCGCGCGGCACGGCCGATGCCCTTGCCATGCGGCACAAGTATCATGATGAAGGTCTGCACAGCCGCTATTGCCCCCCGGGTGAGATGGCGCGCGATCTTTATGAGGCGATGGAAACCGCCCGATGCGAGGCGATGGGTGCGCGCGACATGCCCGGCACGCATAGCAACATCGACGCCAAGATCGGCGCTGAAGCGATGCGCAAAGGTTACGATCAGATCAAGGATGCCTCAGAGGCCCCATTGGCCACGGCTGCGGGCTATCTGATCCGGCATCTGGCCACGGGACGCGACCTTCCGGAAGGGGCGGCCAACGTCATGGAGCTGTGGCAAGGTTTTATCGAGGATCAAGCCGGTGGCACACTTGAAGATCTGCAAGCAAAGCTTTCTGATCAAACGGATTTTGCCCGGTTCGCCCGGCAGATCATTGACGATCTGGGCTATGGGGATCAGCTTGGCGATGACCCTGACTCCATCGACGATGAACAGGAAAACGAGGCCGAGCAAGAGACCGAACAGGATGACGAGCCGGAAAGCACCGGCGACGATGACAGCGACGAATCCGAGGCAGATGCCGACCCTGAGCAAAGCCAGGAAGATCAGCAGGACGAAGCTCAGGCCCAGGTCAGCATGGATGACATGGCTGACGAGGAAATGGGCGATGAAACCGAGATGCCCGAAGGCGAGGCTCCGCTAGAGCCGCCTCCGCCGCAGCCCATCTCGGACGCTGATCCCGACTATGCCGTCTATAACATTGGTTTTGATGAAGAAATCCACGCCGAAGACCTAGCAGAACCGGTCGAGCTGGAACGTCTGCGCGCCTATCTCGACCAACAGTTAGAGCCGCTCAAGGGCGCGGTAAGCCGTCTGGCTAACAAGCTGCAACGTCGCCTGCAGGCGCAGCAGAACCGCTCGTGGGAGTTTGACCGCGAAGAAGGCATTCTTGATGCTGGCCGCCTAGCGCGCGTGGTGGCCAACCCCACCACACCGCTGAGCTTCAAGGTGGAGAAAGACACCGAGTTCCGCGACACGGTTGTGACTTTGCTTCTCGACAATTCCGGCTCGATGCGTGGGCGTCCGATTTCCATCGCTGCTATTTGCGCTGACGTTCTCTCACGCACGCTCGAACGCTGCAACGTGAAGGTAGAGGTATTGGGCTTTACCACCCGCGCCTGGAAAGGCGGACAAAGCCGCGAGGCGTGGCTCAATGAAGGCCGCCCACAGCTGCCCGGGCGTCTCAATGATCTGCGCCACATCATCTACAAATCCGCCGATGCGCCCATGCGCCGAACCCGGACCAATCTGGGCCTGATGATGAAGGAAGGCCTTTTGAAGGAAAATATCGACGGCGAGGCGCTGGAATGGGCACACCGGAGGTTGGTAAACCGGCGCGAGGCCCGTAAAATCCTGATGGTGATTTCCGATGGCGCGCCTGTTGACGACTCAACTTTGTCCGTTAACCCTGCGAATTACCTGGAAAAACACCTGCGCGACGTGATCACCATGGTGGAAAAACGCCGTCAGGTGGAACTGCTTGCGATTGGCATCGGCCATGACGTGACGCGATACTATCAGCGCGCCGTGACCATCACAGATGCTGATCAGCTGGCCGGGGCGATGACCGAGCAGCTGGCAGCACTCTTTGACAGCGATCCACGCGCCCGAGCACGTGTCATGGGGATGCGTAAGGCGAGTTGATATCGGTTGTGGATTTTCGGGTCAGGCCCATAGGCCGGGGTTCACCCCGGCATATCAGCCAAGTCGCGGGCTGAAGCCCGCCCTACCGACCCTGGTTTGTGCTTGTATTGCCAAAACCCCCGTTGATCTGCCCGCCACGGTTCTCTAGCACTACGTTATGATCCAAACGCCAGACACCGTCTTCCAATCCTTTACCGAAACCGCCTCTCCCGATCAGGGCCCACCGCGACTGAACAAACTGCGCGAGGTGATGCGTGGCGACGGTCTGGACGGCTTCATGATCCCGCGTGCCGATGCGCATCAGGGGGAGTATGTCGCGTCCTGTGATGATCGGCTGGCCTATGTCACAGGGTTCACTGGTTCGGCGGGGTTCTGTATTGCTTTGCAGAAAAAAGCGGGGATCTTTGTTGACGGCCGTTATCGCACACAGGTGCGGGCGCAGGCGGATACGTCTGTTTTCACCCCGGTGAACTGGCCCGAGACAAAACCGGCCGACTGGTTGAAAGACGCATTACCCAATGGCGGCAAGGTGGGGTTTGACCCCTGGCTTTATACGCCAGAACAATTGGAAGCGATTGAAAAAGGTCTGAAAGACGGCGGCATCAGTCTTGTTCCGACAGAGAACCTTGTGGATCGCATCTGGCCGGATCGCCCCGCCCCGCCGCACGGGGCCGTGCGCGTCTATCCCGAGGCATTGGCCGGGAAATCCCATGCCGAGAAGCGCAGCGAACTGGCCAAGGCCCTAAAAGCCTCCGGGCACACAGCGGCGGTCATCACGCTGACGGATTCGCTGGCCTGGCTCTTGAACATCCGTGGCAGCGATATTCCCCGCAACCCGGTGGCGCATGGATTTGCCATTTTGCACAACAGCGGCAAGGTCGCGCTTTTTGTTGATCCGACAAAGCTAAGCGCGGACGTGCAGACGCATCTGGGCAATGACGTTGAAATTGCCCCGCCCGTTGATTTCACCAAAGCACTGACCACCCTCGCAGGTCCAGTGCGCGTGGACAAATCCAGCGCGCCACAGGCGGTTGTGGATGCACTTGAAACCGCTGGTGTGGCGCATGCGTTCGACGAAGACCCCTGCGTTCTGCCAAAAGCACGCAAGACCAAGGCCGAGATTGCCGCGACCACGGAGGCCCATCTGCGCGATGCCCAAGCCATGTGCACCTTCCTGTGCTGGTTTGACGCTCAAACCCCCGGTTCACTCACCGAGATCGACGTTGTGCGTCAGCTGGAGGCCTGTCGTCGGGACACCGGCAAGCTTCTCGATATCAGCTTTGACACCATTGCAGGCTCCGGCCCGCATGGCGCCCTGCCCCATTACCGCGTCTCTGAGGCCAGCAACCGCACGCTGCAAGAGGGTGAGCTTCTCGTGCTCGACAGCGGCGGGCAGTATGAAGATGGCACCACGGACATCACCCGCACTCTGCCCATTGGCACACCGGGAGACGAGGAACGCGCCGCCTACACCCGCGTGCTACAAGGCATGATCGCCATGAGCCGCGTGCGCTGGCCAAAGGGGCTGGCGGGCCGTGATCTGGACGCCATTGCCCGCTTCCCGCTCTGGACCGCCGGGCAAGACTATGACCATGGCACGGGCCACGGTGTGGGTGTGCATCTGTGCGTGCATGAAGGGCCACAGCGGCTCTCGCGGGTCTCCTCCGTACCCTTTGAGCCGGGGATGATTGTCTCCAACGAGCCGGGCTACTACCGGGAAGGGGCGTTTGGCATTCGCATCGAAAACATTGTTTACGTGACCGAGGCCCCGTCCCTGCCCGGCGCAGATGCCCGTGAATTCCTGGCCTTTGAGACGCTCAATTTCGTGCCCATAGACAAGAGGCTGATCAACACAGTTTGGCTGAGCCGGGAAGAACGTGACTGGCTCAATGCCTATCACGCCGCCTGTCGGGAAAAGGTTGCGCCGCGCGTCACCGGTGCTGTGCGCGAATGGCTTCTGGCGGCGACCGAACCGCTGTGACATAGTCCTGTGACACCGATAGGTGACAACAATAAAAGACACGTACGACCGGGGAAGGAAAACGCATGACAAAGATCACGATCACCAAGGCACCAGGCACCTGGAGCGTCCGCGCCGGCGGTGCGGTTCTGGGCGAATCCAAAGACGCACTGGTACTGAGTGAGGGAGAGTATCCCGACGTGATCTATTTCCCGCGCAGTGATATCGCTATGGCGTTTCTGGACGCCACCGATCACCGCAGCCATTGCCCTCATAAGGGTGATGCCAGCTATTTTTCCATCGTCACCAAAAGCGAGACGATTGAAAATGCCGCGTGGAGCTATGAGGCCCCAAAGGACGACGTGGCGCGGATAAAGGATCACCTGGCGTTTTATGCCAGCGACAAGGTGACGGTAGAGGAGATTTGAGGGGTCTGTTTTGAAGCAAAGGACTTTGAAAAGCCGTGCCAGCGACGGACCGGGGGACGGCGCATCCTTACTGTGATCGGCGCGCTTTATCTCCGCCAAGCCTTTACGCCGAATATTCGTGGCGCTGACGTCAACAAAGCGACGGCCCATAGGGCCGGTCCGTCGCTGGCACGGCGGGCCTGCGGCCCTTGATTCCGTGCCTTTGGAGCGATGAAGCTCTGCTCACGTTGAGCTCAAAAACGGCACGCCCCTCAATTCCGAGGCGGCACCAGTTTACCCGGGTTCATAATGTTATCCGGATCCAGCGCCGCTTTGATCGCCCCCATCATGGCCCAGCCTGCCCCGTGTTCGCGTTCCATATAGCGGCGTTTGCCAATGCCGATGCCGTGTTCTCCGGTCGCTGTGCCGCCCATGGAAAGAGCCAACTCAACAAGCCGCTCGGAGGCCTCAAGAACGCGCGCGCGCTCCTCCTCGTTCGCCTCATCAAAGAGCAAACAGGCATGGAAATTCCCGTCCCCCACATGGCCCAGGATTGGCCCTTCGATCTCCGAGCTTTGCAAATCCGCGCGACACGCTTCCACCGCTTCAGCCAGACGCGAGATCGGCACGCAGATATCCGTCACCAGACAGCGCGCGCCGGGGCGGCTGGCGAGGATCGCGTGATAGGCGTTGTGGCGCATGGACCAGAGCGCCGTGCGATCCTCGGGCTTTGCGGCCCATTGAAAGCCTGAGCCACCAAAATCCTGTGCCAACTCACCAAACATCTCGGCCTGCTCGGCCACTGCACTGTCCGAGCCATGGAATTCCAAAAGCAAATGCGGCTTTTCGACCAAGTCTGATCCGGCATAGGCGTTCACCGCCCGTACACTGTCGGCATCCATCAGTTCGATCCGCGCCATGGGCACGCCCATCTGAATAGTCGCAATCACCGTCTCAACCGCCTGCGGCACATCCTCAAAGGCGCAGACAGCGGCCGAGGTCGCCTCTGGGATGCCATGCAGGCGCAGCGTCAACTCGGTGATCAGGCCCAGCGTGCCCTCTGAGCCGACCATCAACCCGGTCAGGTCATAGCCCGACGAGGA